>JAYSTT010000424.1:0-2896 GCA_043719495.1 Ferruginibacter sp.
ACATCATCATGCACCGGGGCATTTTGTAATCCTTCTGCCCTGCTGATACTTCCCTGCACTTTATCCTCCCTTAAAATATTTACCTCATCACTCATATGCAACAAGGGTTCAACACCTGTAGTATCTACTTCATTTAGTTTTTCTACAAATTGAATCATGCGCTGCAGGTCGTTTTTAATATCCTCTTTTTCGGCGTCATTAAACCTTAGCCTTGCAAGGTTGGCTAATTTATCAACCAATGTATCATTTACTTCCATTGAACAAATATAACTCAGTTTTGGGGTTACCGATTTGAGTTTTTATTTAAGCGGCATTTAAATTTTACTGCTGCCAATAACCAATGACTAATGACTTTTGTTATCTTCGCCACTTATGACAAACAAGAGGGAAATAGTAATGAGCGGCATCCGGCCAACAGGTTTTTTGCACCTAGGCAGTTACTTTGGAGCCATACGCAATTATGTAAAAATGCAGGAACAGTTTGAATGTTATTTTATGGTGGCCGATTTGCATTCTCTTACCACACACCCCGATACTAAAGAGCTTAAACAAAATGTGGAAAGAGTTTTAGTTGAAAATATCGCCTGTGGATTAGACCCTGATAAAGTAGCACTCTATTGCCAAAGCCATGTACATGAAACTGCTGAACTTTACCTGTATTTAAATATGATGGCTTATAAAGGCGAGCTGGAAAAGACTGCCACATTTAAAGATAAGGTGCGGCTTAATCCAGAAAATGTAAATGCAGGTTTGCTTACTTATCCGGTATTGCAAACAGCTGATATAATTATACACAGGGCTAAATATGTACCGGTTGGTAAAGACCAGGAGCAACACTTAGAAATGGCCAGAACTTTTGCCAATCGTTTTAATCACAGATATGGCGAAATTTTTCCGGAACCTGTAGCCTATAATAATAACGAAGATTTAGTAAAAGTGCCCAGCCTTGACGGAACGGGAAAAATGAGCAAAAGCGAAAACCAAATGGCTACTTTGTACCTTGCAGATGAAGATGATGTAATTAGAAAAAAAGTGATGAAAGCTAAAACTGATAATGGCCCCAGTGAACCGGATACTATTAAGCCGGATTATATTGAAAACGTTTTTGGATTGATGAGATTGGTGTGCAGTAAAGAAGTGATTGCAAAATATGAAAGCGATTATAGCAATTGCAGTATTCGTTACGGCGATTTGAAAAAACAACTTGGGGAGGACATGGTTGCATTTATTGCGCCTATACGAGAGAAGATCAATTCGATTTTACCCGATAAAAAATATTTAAAACAGGTGATGGAGCAGGGGGCAGAGAAAGCCAATAAAAGCGCCGGTGAAACCATGAAACTGGTGAGAAGTGCAATTGGTTTAAAGTATTATTAGCCTCTATCCCCACAAGGGGTAATAAAAACCACTTTATGTTTGTGATATTGTTAAGTTTGCATACTTTCAATCTTAGAATAAAGAAAAGAACTTTTAATTTTTATAATCTAAAATTCCCCTTTAGGGGATAGGGCATGGCAAAAACAAAAAAACCAAAGCATATTGCTGTGGCTGGCAATATTGGCGCAGGCAAAACTACGCTAACAGAAATGCTGAGCAAACACTACAAATGGATTCCGCAGTTTGAGGATGTGGATCATAATCCTTACCTGAATGATTTTTATGAAGATATGCCCCGATGGAGTTTTAACCTGCAAATATTTTTTTTAAACAGCCGTTTAAACCAGTTGCTGGAAATACAAAGAGGTACCGAAACAGTTATACAGGACAGAACCATTTATGAAGATGCCAATATTTTTGCACCAAACCTTCATGATATGGGTCTGATGGGCAAAAGGGATTTTGATAATTACTATAATTTTTTTGAAACCCTTAAAACAATGGTGCAACCTCCAGATTTGCTTATTTATTTAAAAGCATCTGTACCAACATTAGTGGCACAAATACAAAAACGGGGCAGGGAGTACGAAGAAAATATCCGCCTGGATTATCTTAAAAAACTAAATGAATTTTATAATAGCTTTATTGATAATTATAAAGAAGGTCCTTTATTGATTATTGACGCTGATAAAAATAAATTTGCTGAAGACGAAGAGCACCTGGGGCAAATTATAACCAGCATTGACAGTAAGTTGTTTGGGCTGTTTTAATAGATTAACCAGTATTAAATTTTACTTCGATACTGGCAAATTTTCAGTCTTCATTATCTGCACATCATTTTCTTAAAATGTATCTCATCAGTTTTAAATCACTATTCCCCTAATGATAATGTTAGCGGTAATTTTTAAGACCCCGTATGTAAATCAAACCGCTTTTGCATCAAGTCATAAAAAAACAATGACAAGACAGACAATTTTATTCATAATATCGTCCTGTATTTCGACACTTACATTTGGGCAAAAGTTAGGTGATTACTATGTTTCAATTTCCATTGATAGCACTCAAAGAGGTAGACTAAAGCTTCTTAGCGACACAACAATTGAGCTGAGTAGTGTGCCACGACACATGAGCCCATCTTTAAGTAAAGTTTATAAATACATTACAAAAGACTCGACAATTGAAATATTACCAGATTCTGATGTAAAATCAGATACTATAGGAACAAGCTTACGAGTAAAAAATAAATTAAAAGGTATTAATAAAGACAAATGTACAATTGAATTCGTTAGAGGACTTAATGCTTACAAAAGGTTCGGAATAAAAAGAGTTTATGGAGCAATTGTTATTACGACAAAAAACTACCGCTAACATGGGGTTCAAGTGGGGCTTAACGTTCGTACAATCAGCAGCGGTGCATATCCCAGCTTTTGTTTCATCTAACTGCCTCCATTAGGGTGTAACTAATTCGTTGCAAGCCCACCCATTGCTATATCTTCTGCTCTTAAATTCATTTTTCTCA
>JAYSTT010000425.1:0-17092 GCA_043719495.1 Ferruginibacter sp.
TTTTTTCATCTGCACAGGATAAGCAACCTGTGCAGTTTAGTTTTGAAAAAATAAAAACAGGCAATGCAGAATTTGAATTGAAAATTAAAGCAAAGCCAGCTGCCGGTATAAAACTTTTCTCTATACAAAAAATTGCAGATGATTTACCCGTAAATACCTCAATTAGCTTTGATTCAACTGCAAAAATATATTTAAAGGACAATTTAAAAGAAAATGGCGCTTTAAAAACAGCCATAGATCCAGCATTAAATAACAGCACAATAAAATACTTTACGGATTCTGTTGAGTGGGTACAAAAAATAAAATTGAATCCGGACGACAGCATACGTATCACCGGCAGCATAAACTATTATTATAAAAAAGGAGAGAGTGTGGAGAGTAGTGAACAGCGTATTTCCATGCAGTTTCAATACAGAGCGGCAGATAATTCAACCATTGCCGATGTAGGTAACAGCAGTATAAAATCAAAATCTCTATGGGGCTTGTTACTCGCTGGCATTGTAGCAGGGCTTGTTGGCTTTTTAACACCTTGTGTTTATGCACTCGTTCCCATTACTGTAAGTTTTTTTACTAAGAGAAGTAAAACAAAAGCACAGGGTAAAATAAATGCATTATTCTATTCATTTTGCATAGTACTTATCTATGCTTTGGTTGGGGCTTTAGTGGCAACAGTGCTGCCTAAAAATGCATTGAATAATTTATCCACTAATTGGATATTCAATATTTTTCTTTTTGTACTCTTTATCATTTTTGGAATATCATTTTTAGGCGCCTTCGAAATTAACCTCCCCTCATCCTGGTCAAATAAAATTGACAGTAAAGCAGGCATAGGAAGCTATTCAGGCATTTTTTTTATGGCTTTAACTTTAGTTGTGGTTTCGTTTAGTTGTACAGGAAATTTTGTGGCGTCTTTACTGGGGCTTTCTACCGCAGCCGGTAAACTTGCTCCTATTGTAGGTATGCTGGGCTTTGGGTTGGGGTTAGCGCTGCCATTTGCTGTATTTGCTTTTTTTCCTGCTTTATTAAGCAGCCTGGGCAAAAGTGGGGGCTGGCAAAATGCTTTAAAAGTTGTATTAGGGTTTTTAGAATTGGCACTAGCTTTAAAATTTTTAAGCAATGCTGATTTGGATAAAGGTTGGAGAATATTAGACCGTGAAGTATTTATTGTTTTGTGGGTAGTAATTTTTGTTTTGATGGCTATTTATCTTTTAGGTAAAATTAAATTTAAACACGATAGTGAATCCCCTAAAAACGATTTTGGTTTAGCATACGTTTCAGTAACAAGGTTAATGCTTGCCATTCTTTCATTGTCTTTTGCATTATATCTCATCCCCGGGCTTTGGGGTGCACCACTTAAAGCAGTTTCAGCGTTTGTGCCACCAATGGGAACACAAGACTTTATTGCAAATAGTGGAGGTGCTGACAATATTTCAATTAACGAAAGCGGCAGCGAAGCAGCTCCTCCACAAAAATATATTGGTAAGCTAAAAAAGTATGAGCCTCTTGCAGCAATAAAAAATAACCTCACTATTTACTACGATTATAATGAAGCACTGGCTGCAGCAAAAATTTTAAAGAAACCCATAATGCTGGATTTTACAGGCATACAATGTGTGAATTGCAGAGAGTTTGAATCTAAAATATGGATAGATAATGCTGTAGGGCAAAGAATGAAAAATGATTTTATTATTGCATCATTATTTTGTGATTTCAATGAAGAATTGCCTGACCCTGAAAAACGGTTTTCAAAACTGCTCAATTCAACTATTGAAACTGTGGGAGATAAAAATGAAGACCTTCAGGCAGAGTTAATACAAGCCAGCGGCCAGCCTAATTATGTTTTTGTGGATGGTGATGGTAAGTTGTTAGTTAAGGGTGGTTATGGTTATGATGCTACTAAGGGAGCAAAAGAATTCATTGCTCATTTAGAAAAAGTAAAAGAAGAATTTAAAAAACGATTTCCTTAGAACAAATTGCATTACTTCTTATCAAAACTCACACACTCTTTTAATTCCTTTTCTGTATAAGCCAAATTATATTGTTTTAAAACTTCGTCAGGTACACCATTCCATTGTGTAGGGGAGTTGCCGGCATAGCCAATATCTTTTACGCCAATTTCCGAAGTGTAAAAACCAGAAGCAGTTAAGTTTCTCATTAGCTTAAAAAATTCCACCCCCTGGCTCATTTCGGTTTTTGCTTTTTTGGGATAGGCAATCATATCCACCATTTCAATCTGTTGTTGCTGACCGCAATCTTTAAATGCTTTATTATAACGGGTAAGGCATTGCATATCTAACCAGCGCAAACCGCCTTTCATGGGGATTTGATGGTTGGGCATATCTTTTACAATAAATTCAATAAAGTCGGGCACTTTTGCATCGCTGGCACTACCGCTTACAGCATCTTTGGGTATAATAATATCAGCAAGTATAGTAATAGTTGCCATTTCTTCTGCAGTAAAGAATTTTTCTTTTGCTAAAAGTTCTTTTTCATATTTAAGTTCTGCAGGGTTACGGTCCAGGTTAAATACAGGTTCATCAATAGCTGCGGTGTTTTTTTTGTCATCGGTGTTACAACCGGTAATTATAGCAGGAGCAGCAAAGGCTCCGGTAGCTAAAAGTTTTAATGATTTTCTTCTGTCCATTATTTTTTATTTTCAAGCAAAGAGGAAAAATTGGAAAGCCACAAATTCTTTGCTGGGGATTTATAAATTATTCTTTTTCATTTCAGCAATAATATATTCCGATGCCCTCATACTTAATGCCAGTATGGTCCATGTAATATTTTTATCTGCCTGGCTAACAAATTGTCCGCCATCCACACAAAATAAATTTTTGCAGTCATGAGCCTGGCTGAATTTATTTAATGCCGATTTTTTTGGGTCGTTTCCCATTCTTACCGTGCCGCCTTCATGAATAATTTCTCCGGGTTTACTGAGCCCATAGTTGTTTTTTTCATTATCATCGCCGCCCCATGTAACCACAGCTCCCATATTATGCATCACTTCTTTAAATGTTTCCTTCATGTGTTTGGCCTGTTTAATTTCATGCTCACTCCATTTTACATTAAATTTTAAAACAGGTATGCCGTATTTATCAACAGTAGTTGGGTCAATGGCGCAATAATTACTTTCTAAAGGAATGGCTTCTCCACGGCCAGCCATACCTACACCACAACCATAAAAATGACGGTAATCTTCTTTTAATGATGCACCATATCCGCCAGCTTCTTTTTGTTTTCCTTTTACTAAATATTTTCCATTTAAACTTTCAATACCCCAGCTAAAACCATAGCTTGGTTGGCTCATGCCACCCCAGTATTCAATATGATAACCTCTGGGGAAATCTAATTTTTTATTATCCAGCCACCAGGGCGAATACACATGTAAACCTCCCACTCCATCCTCGTTATATCTTTTTCTGTCAAATAATTGCGGTAGTAAGCCCCCCACAGCAGCACCGGTAGAGTCATGTAAATATTTGCCTACAACATTACTGTTATTAGCCAGTCCGTTTGGATGGCGTTGCGATTTTGAGTTCAGTAATAATCTTGCACTTTCGCAGGCACTGGCAGCAAGTATCACCACTTTTCCGCTTACCTGGTATTCCATCATATCATCTTTAAGGATGTATGAAACTCCTGTTGCAAGGCCATCTTTATTGGTTAAAACTTCTCTTACCATTGCATTGGAAACTATATCAACATTACCGGTTTTCATTGCCGGATAAATTAAAACATTGGTACTGGAAAAATCAGCTTTTGCCATACTGCAGTTTCTGTTACACTGGCCACAAAAAAAACAAGCTTTTCTATCCGCATCATTTTCTATGCTTTTTGTAAGAATAGAAAGCCGGGAAGGAATTACTTTAACACCTGCCTGACCGGCCGCATTTTTAATAAATAATTCATGTAATCTTGGTTTGGGGGGAGGTAAAAAAAAGCCATCAGGATCATTTTCCAGGCCTTCATTGGTACCAAATACGCCAATCAGTTTATCTACTTTATCGTAGTAAGGTTTTATATCTTCATAACCAATTGGCCAGTCATCGCCTAAACCATCAATACTTTTTCTTTTAAAATCTTTTGGGCCAAAGCGAAGTGATATTCTTCCCCAGTGATTCGTACGTCCACCCAGCATTCTTGCACGCCACCACATCCATTCGGTATCTTTTTCTTTAGTATAAGGTTCACCATCTAAACTCCAGCCGCCATAGCAGGCATCAAAATCGCCAAAGGGCCGCATGTTGGTACTGGCACCGCGTCTTGGACTATCCCAGGGATTTTTTAATTGTGTAATATTTTTTTGAGGGTCGTACATATAACCGGCTTCAATAATGCACACTTTAAATCCAGCCTTAGCTAAAGTATATGCTGCCATTCCGCCACCTGCACCCGAACCAATAATTACAGCATCGTATTGTTTAGCTTGTTTTTTTATCTGCAAATCTCCCATACAGCAAAATTGATTTTAGTATTGAAGCAAAATTTACAGCTATATTTTTTAAAAAAGTGATTTTGTGTAAAAAAATTATTGTGATAGATGCTGCTCTTGTTTAATAAAACTAAAGGTTTAAGTTATTTTTTTTGCGGCTATGGTTATCACTTTTCATTTTTACTTTAGAGTAATAGTTTTCGGCAACGTAGTTAAAAATTCCCTCAACTCCCCAGTAATTTTACTGCTTCAATATTTATTTTTTGTTAATTAAAAACTTGTAATGCCATGCGGACGGGCATTTTTAAAATATTACCACTTTAGGGTATTGTTTATTTAAAAATTGTTTTGCAATTTCATCATGTCAACAAAGTTCTTTCAATTTTTTTACAAGATGATTCCCTTTTTTAGAAAAGGTGTAGAAAACAGGGTTGGTATCTTCTATACCCACATGTGTTACCAGTTAGATTTATTTTAAACAGTAAATAAATTAGTATGCAAACAATGCTGTATCAAATGCAAAAAATTCAGGGCAAGCGTAAAAAGTACCTGAATTTATTTAACTGCTTCTCTCTTATTTTCTTCTCTTTTGTTGCAAATGCACAAAACACAAACTACACGCCACTATATACAAGTGGTACTTTTGTAAAAACCATTGATTTTACAAAACCAATTGGGGAAATTGAAGGCAATGTTAGTGCAACAGGCTCAGGTGGTGTTTCATATTCAGTCCCCATTTTTACCAGCCCGGGCACAAATGGAGTACAACCTTCCATTGCTTTGGTTTATAACTCACAGGGTTCATCAGGTGTTGCAGGCTTTGGCTGGAATATTTCAGGGTTATCAGCAATAAGCCGTACGGGTAAAAATATTTATCATAACGGTATTGTAAAGCCTGTAAGCTATACAGCTGATGATGCATTTTTATTAGATGGTATACGGTTAAACGCAATAACTGGTGCAAACGGTGCAAATGGAACAATATATGCCGGGGAAACAGAAACTTTTGCAAAGATCATTTCTAATACAACAGTTTCTCCTGATAATCCGAATTGGTTTCAGGTAACAGCAAAAGATGGTGCTGTTATGGAATTTGGTAACTCAGCAGATTCTAGAATTACGACAGATAATGTACAAAGCGTTATGCTCTGGCGATTGAATAAAATAATTGATTTAAGCGGAAACTATATCGAGTTTAAATATGATAACAGTAACAGAGATAGTCGAATACAGCAAATACGTTATACAGGTAATAGCAACACCGGATTACTCCCTTACAATCAGGTAAACTTTACCTACAGTATAAGGGCAGATCAAAATACAGGATATGAAGGGGGAGCGTCACTTTCTTCTCAATATTTATTAGATAAAATATCTATTGTGCATACCAATGATGCTGGCTCAAATGAAGCAGTAAAAACGTACCGTTTAAATTATGGTTTTGATAACGTACATTCTCTGCTTAAAGAATTGGTTGAGTTTGGAGGAGATGAAACAGCAGCATCTTTAAACAGTACTATTTTTTTATATGGTGACCCTACAGTAAACACTTTAGTAGAAACCACGGCGCAGTTTAATGGTGAATGTATTACAGGCGATTTTAATGCTGATGGTAAAACAGATATTTTGGCCAGCACGTCCTATTATGACAATAATATTAAATTTAGTAATGGGTACAAAATATATTTGAATCCACAGTCTTCGGTGTACTTATATGAAAAAACATTTCCTGCAGGACATATTGTAGTTGAAAATAAAAAATTAGCGAACTTTTTAACAAGTGATTATAATAGGGATGGAATAGATGATGTTCTCAGTGTTAAAACAATATTAGTAACTTACCCTTCTGGATATACAGAAAGAAAGGTAGATAAGTTTACTATTGATTATACAACTGCTACAGGCAGTACAACTGCAATAATGCCTATGCAATCTGAAAAGGTTATTCATTCTTCAGGAAATTTCTTTTTACCCGGAGATTTTGATGGAGATGGTAATCAAGATTACCTTACCATTTTAGCAAGCTATAATCCATCTGGATTTATTGGTAATTATTATGGATATATAACTACGCCTGGAGGAACAGTCTTTGGAAATTATGGTATTAACGCTTTCACGGTTACCCCGGGTGTAGATTGGTCTGCAAATAGTATTGCTTCAGCCGATAAAATCCTTCCTTTTGATTTAAACGGAGATGGAAAACAGGAGGTTTTAGTAGTTAAAGGAAACCAAACAAGTATACTTAGCCTTAGTGCCGGCAATAACGGGATTACTTTTACTGCGTCCATCATCTTAACAACAACTGAAATTGCTTCAGGCGACAGGCTTTTTCCTGGGGATTTTAATGGCGACCATAAATCGGATTTGTTGGTTAAAAAAATTAATGGGCAATGGAAAATTTTATATAGTACAGGTGTAGGTTTTAATATAAGCTCCTTTAACTTTAACCAAACTGTAGTATTAAACGGAAATTATTATGATCATAAAATTGTAATCGGAGATTTTAACGGAGATGGAAAATCAGATATTTTGCATGGTTACGAGAATACTAATAGTAGTTCTAAACTATCAATGTATTACAGCAAAGGGATTAATAGTTCATTTTTTTATGAACAATACGACTATAATACTCTATTGGGATATATTGATTTGGTACAAGGAGATTTTAACGGAGATGGAAGATCTGATATTTTGTTAAAACCAAATTATTATCAAGCTGCCAGTATAATTTACTTTAAACCTTACAGCCAGGAAAGATTATTGCAGAAAATTACCACAGGTCATAATGTAACCACCACTTTTATACACAAATTAATGACCGATAAAAGAATTTACCCGGTTGTGCATAATCGAACCATTTCATTAAGTGACCCTATAAACAAGTACCCTTTCAATTATATTGAATTACCTATCTATCTTTTGGCTACTTTAAAATATCCAGATGGAGCAGGGGGCGATAACATATCATATTATAACTATGAAAATGCCGTATTACACAGGGCTGCCAAAGGATTCTTGGGGTTTAAAAAAATAATTATACAAAATAATATAAGTGACACCAGAAGTGTAACAGAAAATGAAATTAATACACAATTTGCTGTACCCTATACTGTAAGACAAACCACAAACCTTTACTCAACTAACCAGCAATTATCTCAAACTATAATTACCAATTCATTCCAAAACCTTTCTACAGGTAATCATGATATTCGGTATTTGCAAAAAAATGATAAAATACTAAGTATAGATTATCTTAATGAAAAAGCAGCAGAAACAGTAAATACCTACGATAGTTATGGAAATGTTGTAAATAGTGTAAGCAAAGCAGGGGTATTATCCGGGAATACAGTTACCCCAACTGAAACTTCTTTAACTGCTGCTACTTACTCATTTCATAATACCCCTGTACCTGCAAAACCAGATGATATTACCGTAACCAATACCAGGGTTGGAATGCCTACTATTACAACAACTACCTCATTTACTTACACTCTATTTGGGCTACCAGCATCTCAAACTAACTTTAATGGTTTACCGAAAGCAGTTACAACATCTTTTAGCTATAATAATTTAGGAAATCTTATATCTACAATAATAAACACTACAGGCTTAAATAATAGAAGCTCAAATTTGAATTATGACACTAAGGGGCGTTTTATAACACAAAAACAAATAGCCTCTGGTACATCAATAGCACAATCAGAGTCTTTTACTTATGATACTAAGTGGGGTAAGCCGCTAACTTCCACCAGCAGTGATTGCTTAAGCTCAAATTATCTATACGATGCCTTTGGGGATATTAAACAAACCACACTGCCCGATGGTAATATTGCAACAGTTAATGCTTACTGGAATAATAATAATTCAGGTGTAAATATCAGCCCTTATAAATTATACTACATCCTTACCCATAATACAGGTGGTAAACCTGACAAAAGAATATATATAGATAAATTTGGAAGGGAATGGCAAAACCAAACAGCAACTTTGTATAAACCATTACAAATTGATGAGTTCCCCGATTTTCATACCATTCAAACCACTTATGATAACCGGGGTAATGTGAAAACAAAAACAAATTCATTTTTTCCATTTAGTGAAACAGCACGTTTAACAACAAACGATTATGATGAATATAACAGGCTTGTCAGTTCAAGTAATGATTTAGGCACGGCAACCGTTGCTTATTTGCAAAACGGTAGCGGAAATATGGGAACGATAATGACGAGCCCATCTAGTCAGGTGTCTTCAAAAATAACAGATCCTGCAGGCAGGGTGATATCCTCAACTGATAATGGGGGTACTTTATCTTTCAGTTACGACAGTCATGGCAATCAGCTTTCAGTTAACCACAGCGGTACTGTTGTTGTAAGCTCCATTTATGATATTTATGATAAACAAACCAGCCTTACAGATAAAGATGCTGGTTTAACAAGTTATACTTATGATGGTTATGGACAATTAACACAGCAAACAGATGCTAACGGAAATACCTATAATATGCAGTATGACGATTTAGGAAGAAATACTGTAAGAACAGGACCGGAAGGAACAACCACTTACGAATATTATAAAGATGCAGCTACCGGATGCAGTAATAACAATTTAAAAAAGGTTACAGGTTTTAACGGGGTAATTAAAGAATATACCTACGATGCTTTAAAGCGTTTATCATCTCAAAAAGAAACTATTGATGCTATTGATTATATAACAAGTTATTTTTATAATCCTTACAGCCAAATTGCTTATACATCGTACCCGTCTGGTATGATTATACGAAATGAGTATGATATTAATAGCTACCTGATTAAAGTATATTATAAACAAAACATTTTTTTTGCAAACGGCACAGTTGATGGAGAGGGCAGGTATTTAACTTATACTTCAGTTAACGGGTTAACTACTACTAATACATTTAATAAAGATTTTCCGGCAACTACAAGCACACCGGGGGTGCAAAATTTAACCTATAATTTTCAGCTTAATACTGGCAATTTACTACAGCGTACTGATAATGTAAAAAACCAAAATGAACTTTTTACTTACGATAATTTAAACAGGCTAACCGCAGCAACAGTAAATGGCACACAACAGTTTGGTATTACTTATGATGGAAATACAGGCAGTACCACAATGGGTAATATTACTTCTAAAACTGATGCAGGGTATTATAAATACCGAAACGATAAAATACATGCGGTTGCTTATACAATGGAAACACCTGTACCCGGACAAGCAGCAGTATTTCCTGCACCGGTAAGTGCCACACCGCAAAACGAGCAACTGATAACCTATACCCCATTTTTAAAAACAGCCACCATTACCGAAACTACTTTAATGCTGGAGCAGTACTCTTTAGCATATACTTACGGCCCCGATTACCAGCGGATAAAAAGTGAATTATCGCAGGGGCGGTTTGGTATTGTAGAAACAAAACATTATTTAGGTAATTATGAAAAGCAAATAAAAAATGGGGTAACAAGGGAAATACATTATGTAAATAGTCCTGCTGGTCTTTGCGGTATGGTGATAAATGAAGGTGGGATATATACTTATTATGCCACTTACTCCGATTATTTAGGAAGCATTACTAATGTTACAGATAAAAATTCAGTAATTGTAGCCGAGCAGAATTTTGATGCCTGGGGCCGGCAAAGAAACCCCAATAACTGGAACGATTATACTACAATACCCAGCCCACCTGTATGGTTGTACCGTGGCTACACCGGTCATGAAATGGTAATTCAGTTTAGTTTAATAAATATGAATGGCCGTATGTACGACCCTGTATTGGGGCGTATGCTTAGCCCGGATAATTATGTTAGCACACCTTATGGTACGCAAGGGTATAATAGGTATACTTATGCGATGAATAACCCGTTGAAGTTTACTGATCCTGATGGAAATTTTGTTCACCTTATCGTTGGTGCAATTATTGGTGCAGTTGTTAATTTAGCATCAAGTGCTTTACATGGAAACATACATTCCTGGGGCGATGGCTTTAAAGCATTTGGTATTGGGGCACTTCAGGGGGCAGTAGGTGCGGCTATAGGATATGGAGGATTTGGTTGGAATGCATGTGGCCGTGCTGCCACTGCAGGATTATTTACAAACGCTGGCTTTTATGGAAATATAGTCACGGGTATTGCAAGTAGTTTTATGCCAGCAATACCTTTTGGAAACAATTTTAGTATTACCCCGGCATTTGCGTTTGGCTCTCATGGTTTATCATCGGGGTTAAGTGCAAATTATCGAAAAGGCAATTTTTCGGTAAGCGCAGGTTTTTCAAATGGGGGTAATAACAGGCGTTTTTCTTATGGCGGCGGTTGGGATGATGGGAATACCGGGTTTTCCTATATGCATAATAAATTTTATGGGCAATTTCCCCAGGTTACCGGAACGTTTGGTTTTCATGCTGATAGAATTAGCGGAAGTTGGGAGAATGATTTATTTGGAGGTGGGGGAAGAAAGGACAGATGGAGAACGAATGGTATGGGGTTAAGTTACAGTTTTAGTAACGGCAGTAGTTTATCGGTTGCAAGCAGATTTATGACTGGAGAAGATAATGATTCACCTATGGAATCAGTTCGATATCCAAAAGAGCATGGAGAACATAATTCCACATTACAAAGGCAAGGTCTTTTTTATCTTAATTATACCAATGCTAATGGTTTATCAACTTCAATAGGGGGAGATGATGAAAAAGGGCGTTATGATGTTATGAGGGTAATACACAGTGTTACAGGCGATGGTGTTTTCAAAAATTTGCAATCAAGCTATCCTTTAAGAGGCTTTATAAGGTATGGCAACACAAACCCCTTTACTTATTTTTATTAAATATCTCTATGAAAGATGTAATTATTTTATTTACAATCATTTTTACAATATCTGCCTGTGTGGTAGATAAAAAAAATTATACTATAAAGCCTGCTAAAAATGAAACAAAGGCTACTGAGCAAATAAAATCAGAGGGTGTATATTTACGATTTATTGATTCAATATATGGAGGAGAAAAACGTTACGGATTGTTTTGTTTTTATAGAAATGGTATTGTTTTAGTTTATGGTTGCAGAATTAAAAAGCCCTTATCTGAGATAAATTATGCCGTTTTAAAAGAAGCAATTTCAAAGGAGATTTCTTTTGTTGATGAAAACTATAATAGTAAAAAAGTAGCAGGAGGATTTGAAATAAAAAATAAAAAAATAAATATACAATTCTTTAGATACATCCCCAATGCTTCTTACTTAAATACAACTTTCAATGGAGAGATATTAAATGATAGCACTATTTATATAAATTCTTGCAAAGTAAAAAAAGGTTATGAAAACAGATGTGACTCAAATTTTACATTACACTTTTTACCTATGCCAAAGCCTGACTCTACAAATCAATGGATGAAAAAGAATTGGTATTGGGCAAAAGAAAAATAATAAAATGAGTAGTAACAATTTTAAAATTAATTAAATTTTGCTGATAGAGCAAACATGTTTTTTTGATGTTGAGTGTAATGTAAAGCGGTGAAGATGTCACCAACAAAATGAGCTGTAAGAAAACGGAACTAATACTAAAACATTCGACAAATAATAAGGATATAAATACACACAAATGAAAAAATCATTTTTAAAAACAGTTTTTTTTATTGCTTTATCAGCTTCAACTTCAGCCTTTGCACAATCATTTAAAAATAACATAGCAGATGCTAAGTTTTTTTTAGGGCTTGGTGCAGGATTAGATTATGGTGGTATAGGCTTAAGGGTAAGCTATGTTGCTACAAAAAACATTAGTGCGTTTGGTGGCGCCGGGTATAATTTATTAGAGCCAGCTTATAATATTGGAATGATGTATAAATTTATACCCCATAAAAAAATTTCACCAACGGTATTAGCCATGTATGGATATAATGCCGTAATTAAAATTACTGACCGGCGTGATTTATCAAAAACGTATTATGGGTTTACAGTTGGGGCAGGCTACCATATAAAAAACAGGAGTTTAAAAAATAACTGGGCTTTTGAAATATTATTACCATTTAGGAATTCAGTATTTACAAAAGATTATGATTATTGGGAAAGCCGTTTACAAAATAAAATTATACCAATATCCATTACAATTGGATACAACTTTCTATTACAGAAAAATAAAAATTAACCGTTTATGAAAAAGCAAATTATTCTTTCCGCCTTAATTATATTGTCTGCCTTACAGGGTATTGCACAACAAATACCCATTGGCAGTTGCGGCATAGTTTATATACATGATGCAGCAGGCAATAGAACAAGAAGGATATATTATTGTAATAATAACGGACCATATCCTACAGGGATGAATATTGATACTACCGGCTTTGCAGGCAAAGCAAATGCATTTACAAAAGAAGAAATGAAAAACATGGAATTTCAGGAAGTAAATGCTTTGTATCCCAATCCCACATCTGGCAAGTTCTCTGTAACGTTTAGTAAAACTTTATCAAACGCTTCAATTACTATTACTGATGCAAACGGCAAGGCAGTGCAGCAGGTAAAAGCATCCGGCAATAAAGTTGATTTTGATTTATCGGCATTGGCAGCAGGTATTTATTTTGTAAGGATTGAAGAAAACGGCAAACTGATAACAAAGAAAGTTGTAAAACAATAATATATTTTCATTGTCATTTTAACGAAGGAGAAATATGCTCAGCAAAGTTACAATACTCAGTTTAATGAATTAAAACCACATGCCCTTTTCTCTGTATTAAATTCCCTTTGTAATCAACAGCTTCCGCCATCCATATAAAAGTTCCCAGCGGCTGGTTGGAATTTTTGAATTTACCATCCCATCCTTTATTAGGGTCAGCAGTGGTAAATACCTGCTGGCCATAGCGGTTTATAACAATAAAATAATTAAAAGATTTAATGCCAACCGGGATAGCTTTTAAGATGTCATTAATCCCATCCCCATTAGGTGTAAATGCAGTAGGGACATATATTTCGGGGCCTTTAAAAACTGTTATTTTAATATCATCCGTACCAACACAACCATTAATATTTTGTGCATTTACGGTATAAATAATATTCCTGTCTAAAAAGGTAATAGGGTTTGCAAGTAAAGGGTTATTTAAACCATAAGCTGGCGACCAGGTATAATTAATAAAACCACTGTTGTTTACATCTATGCCATACAGTTGTAATGGTTGGTTAATTACAATTGCAGTATCGTTGCCGGCAAATAATTTTGGTGGCGGGCTTACATTTATTACAACCAAATCGTTGTTTAACGATTTACATCCTTTTGCATCTGTAACAGAAAGGGCATAAGTTATAATGCCTGTTACAGGTTTTACAATAACAGGGTTATAAATAGCTGTATTATTTAAATAGGTAGCAGGTGCCCAGGAATAAGAAACACCGCCGCTTCCCGTAAGTTGAAAATCTTTTCCAAAACAAAAGCCAGTGTCTTTTCCGGCATTTGCAACAGGTGCTGCATCAACAAAAACTGTTATAATACTGCTGTTGGTGCATATACCATCAGTGGCAGTTAAAGTGTAGTTGGTTGTAATAATTGGGGATGCTTCGGGGTTTAAAATAGCCGGGTTACTAAGCCCTATATTGGGTACCCATAGAAAAGTGATGCCGTTTGATGTGGCCGTCAATATTTTTTTTGTCCCTTCGCAAATAGTAATATTATTGCCTGCATTAACGGTAAGGGTATTGGTTAAGCCAACTGCAACCGGAAATGTTACAACACAGCCGCTGGCATCTTTAACTGTAACAATATAATTATTAGTGGCAAGCCCTGTAAAAATATTTGATGCCTGAAACAATGTTCCGTTAATGCGGTATTGGTAAGGCGAAGTACCTGCAGAAGCAAAAGCAGTTATTATACCTGAATTATTATTGCAATTAGTAGCGGAACTGGAGGCACTAACTTGTGGTGGAGGTATTATGCCTACATTGATAAAGGTTGTACTTAAACAATTATTGGCATCTTTTACAGTAACAGTATAATTATTAGCAACAAGCCCCATGAAAATATTTGATGATTGAAAAATAATTCCATCAATGCTGTATTGCAATGGTGCCGTTCCTCCTGTTCCTGTTGCTGTGATAGTTGCATTATTAAGGTTGCAGGTAGCAGCATTTGAACTGGCGGTTACCTGCAGTGCTAACGCATTGGTCAATGTAACATTTACTGTTGCAGTAGCATTTACTGCATCCCTTACCGTAATAGTATAATTATTAGCAGCAAGCCCTGTAAAAATTCCGGTGGGCTGAAAAATAATACCGTCTTTTGAAAATTGATAAGGGGCTGTACCAAAGCTGGCAACGGCTGTAATGCTTCCGTTAGGTAAACTGCAGGAAGGATTAATAAAAGTTGCCGAAACAGTAAGTGGGCAATTACTTAAAGTAAAATTGGTAATTAGTTGTATGCCGCCACAAGCCTGGTTAATAAAAGCTTTTACAGTATATGCACCACCTGCAGTTAACCCTGTAAATAATCCTGTTGTATTACTGGCAATTTGAGTGGCGCCACTAAATAAAATGTAGGTTACAACAACGCCAGATGGCGGTGCCGGACTAACGGTTGCCTGCGCAGTAAGGTTAATACAATCTGGAATTACTGATAACGAAAATGAAGTGGCTGCACAATAAGAAGATATATCAAAAGAAGCAACAAACCCAATGCCGCTGGCATATAATAATTGTTTACCAGGGTCGTAAGCTACATCATACACACTGGCGTTGGGAAAACCGGTTATGGTAATATCATTGGCAGCAGCATCATCAAAATTGTTGCCATTAAATTTATACACTTTTATAGTGCCGTTAGTATTGCCTATAAAAACATTATTACATTCATCTGCAATAATGCCGCCCTGCATTAAAACGATATTGGGTATTAAAGCTAATGGTGTACCCGCTGTGGTTCCAGTAGTTTTATTAAATGCTTTTAGGTTTAGGCCATCCCAGTAAAATAAATAGGAGCTGTTAACAGCCAGGCAATTTGTTGAGTTTTCAAAATTCCCAAACATATTTGAAGCAAGATAAGGTCGGTTATCCAGTTCAATTAAAGAATTGAATCCAGATGGAGATTGCCAGTCAATATTGGAAACGCCATACGGTGGTTTATGTTTGTAAATCCTGTTATTTATAAAAGGGGGTAAAATTCCGGAAGCATAAATAGTGTACATGTCATTTGTAACAGGATCAAAAACTATATCTGAAATATCCTGATTAAAAGCAGCGTTACCAGTTATATTAACTCCCGTAATTGTTGTGGAAGGCGGTGAACAAATTGCTAAATTATTATTTGAATTAGCACCACCTCCTGCTATTAAAATTTGAGGGCTTCCATTGTTGCAATTCCAAATCATTTTCCAATTTTCAGTAAAATCTGGGTTGGCAGGGGTTAAAAAATTATCATAGATGCCAGATGTATTTAGCCGAATATTTTGCGAACCATTAGGAATACCAACTCCTTGCCCTAAAAAAATATTACCAGTAGTTTTTTCAACCACCCACCCACCATAAGTAGTTCCAAAAATCCAGGAAGGCGTTGCAACAGAACCATTAAATGTCCACAATAGTATTCCATTAGCATCAAACTTTGCAAGCTTACCGGGTAAAGCGCCACCACCACCACCTCCAGCAACATATATATTACCGTCGTAATCAAAATCTATATCCTTTGCTTTACCTGCACTGTTACCAGTTAGATTTGCTGTACCGCTTACAAAGGGATCAATAATCAGTATTTTTGTTTTATCATAACTATGTACAGCAAACCTTACAGTATTATTTTTTATTTCAAATGAAGAAGGGTAAACTGGCTGTGGCTTTTGTTTATTAAAAGATAAAAGTAAATTGTCTGTTTCATTGCTAAAACTTAGTGGTGTTGTTTCTTCTATTTTACTAATTGCTGTGCGTATAATTAAGTTCCCATTACTATCTTTTTCTATCCTTTTTATATCTCCATTATATTTCATTCTTATTAAACTCAGGTTTGCGCCTGGCTTTACAATAATGCTGTATTCAAAACCAACGGTATCTACATTTACAAAATGATAAACAACATCAATTCCGGGGTATAAGTCTTTATAAATAATTTTTTTAAATGCCTTTGCTTTTTCTTTTATAAGCCCGTAAGTATAATAATCCTGGGTAATGCTGTCTGCTAAAATCTCACCATTAGGGTTTGCACCCAGCCATTCCATTGTAATTACTTTATCGGTTACATTTCTTTTTCTTTCTAATTCTTCTTCGGGCATCCCTTTTTCTTCTAATTTTTTTTCATCTTCTTCAGATATTTTTTCCACTTTTCGTTGTAAATAAATTAATCCTTTTGATGTAAATAAAACAGGCATTTCAAAACCTTCAAATCCATATTTTATTACTCCCATATTGTTGTAGCCCGGCATTATTTGCCCATACTGCCCAATGTTTTCTATAAAAGAATTTTTTGATGAAAATAATGTTTGGGATAATTTATTGGGTTGGGGTTTTAAAATTGAAGTTGCTGTGTTATTATTAGGAGTATCCCGAAAACTATAAGTTTGTGAAAACCCCTTAAGATTAAAAAGAAGAATAAAGATTATTATAACTTTCATTGATTTCTGTAAGTACTTATAAGTAATAAAAAATCATATTAAAGATAAAAAAAATGCCTGATTAACTATGTTTTTTA
>JAYSTT010000426.1:0-2886 GCA_043719495.1 Ferruginibacter sp.
TAAAATACCAGGATAATTTAAAAGGCCTTATCATCAGCAATATGATGAGCAGTTGCCCGGCTTATGGCAAATATGCGCAGGAAGTATTAGCTCCGCAGTTTGACCCCAAAATTTTGGATACCATTCGCCAAATAGAAAAGAAGGGTGATTTTGATAACCCAAAATACATGAAGTTACTGATGCCAAATTTTTATGCCAAACATATTTGCCGCATCCCATTGGATAAATGGCCCGAGCCCATGAACCGTTCTTTAGCAAAAATGAATCAGTCATTATACGTAACTATGCAAGGCCCCAGCGAATTTGGCATTGCCGGAAATTTAACCCAGTGGGATGTAACCAAACAATTATCACAAATAAAAACACCCACACTTACTATTGGTGGTACATACGATACTATGGATCCTGAACACATGAAATGGATGAGCACACAGGTACAGCATGGCCGTTTTTTACTTTGCCCTAATGGCAGTCATATGAGTATGTATGATGATCAGAAAAATTATTTTCCCGGCCTTATTCAATTTATAAAAGATGTGGATGGTGGAAAATTTAAATAGCAAGATATGCAAACCGTTTTTATAACAGGCGGCACAGGATATATTGGTACAAGGTTAATAAAAGCTTTAGTGAAGGAAAATAATTTTCACATTAAAGCATTGGTAAGAACGGGATCAGAAAATAAAATACCGCTGGGTTGCGAAATTATTTTTGGTAATGCTTTAGATGCTGCAACTTATCAAAACAGTATTTCACCGGCAACAATATTTGTACATCTTATTGGAGTGGCGCACCCCTCTCCTGCAAAAAAAGAACAGTTTAAAAGTATCGACCTGGTATCCATACAGCAGGCAGTAAAAGCTGCCACATGTGCTGGCATCAGCTATTTTGTGTACTTAAGTGTGGCCATGTACCCTGCCAAAATAATGAAAGACTTTCAGCAAGTGCGTACCGGAGGAGAAGCTTTGCTGCTGAAGCAAAATTTTGTTTCAACTTTTGTAAGGCCTTGGTACGTATTGGGGCCGGGGCATTGGTGGCCGGTATTATTAAAACCGGTTTACTTTATTTTAAAACTATTTCCATCAACAAGATCTACCGCAAAAAATTTAGACACCGTTACTATCGGCCAAATAATAAAGGTTTTAGTTAATTGTATTAAAAACCAGCCAAAAGAAAATAATATTATTGATGTGCAGGCAATGAGAAGATTGTAAACAATTAGCATTGCCAATAAAAATCACCTTTATACATACAAAGCTGCAGAAAAAGGATATAATCTTTCCTGCCTTGACTTTTTTGTTACATTTTAGTCAAGAAAAAAAGTAAACAGAATATTAGAATAAAAAGAATGGCATGCCTAAAAGCATGCCATAATAATTTAAAAATCTATCAGCCTGTAAGCCGGATTCTGTCATCCTGATAAATCAGGAGAGGTTATCATTTATCTGGCTGCAACATTACTGTTACAATCTTGCTGCCTACCCTTCAGCGTTACTGCTTTCGCAAGTATCGGACGAGCCGCCCTCTACCGCTGATATACGTGGCATTACAGCACACAAGGTTTACCCAATTGATGCATTACTGCAAAAACCCGTGAGCTCTTACCTCACGTTTTCACCCTGGCCGCCTTTGTTAGTGTTGCCACCAACAAAGAGGTGGTAATTTTCTGTGGCACTTTCTTCCTTTTTAAAGAGGACCGGCCATTAACCGGTGTGTTACCCTTTGCTGTCCGGACTTTCCTAATTTTAATTGCTTAAAACTCGATAACCCGGCTGATAGATCGTAAAGATAGATTTTATTTTTTGGGTTACCGGCATTGGAGTTCTGTTTGGCCGCGGTAGCAAATATGATTTTGTTGTTAGAAGACTATGGATAAAAGCCTTCTAAATATATAGTAAAAGTGTCCTGAAATAATCAGGATCAAATATGTTATATAACTATGTGAAATTGAATACCTCTATTTAAATTATGCTAAATACTTTTAAAAAAGAATCATTCTAATGGTACCCAACTATGGCCAAATAAGTTGTAATTTGTAGCATTCATCTGTTTCTTATGATTTTAAAAATACTTACAGTAACTGCAATGTCCGCATTCGAAATTTATGCGGCTCTGGGTACAGCCCATGCTTTTGGCTTAGATACCTGGGTTATTTTAATTTGTACTTTAACAGGGGGTATTGCCGGTGTTTTTATTGCCGCCTTTTTAGGTGAAAGAATTGAAATACTTATCAATAAAAAAATCAGGAAAAATGCATTACCAAAACCCAAAACCGGGTTAATGTATACAATTTGGGAAAAATATGGGTTATATGGGTTGGGTATAATCGGAACTTTCTTTTTGGGGGCTCCTGCTGCAATAGGCGTTGGTGTTGGCTTTAATGCCAATATGAAAAAGCTTTTACCACTTTGTGTAATTACAGTTATAGTTCGTTGTTTTGCATTTACTTTTTTTAGTGATTATATTAAGGGGCTGTTTTAAGGTTACTGCAATAAAATAAATTTTTACTAATTATAACAATCATTTTAAATTGTTTGCTTTTAACTTATCCTAAAATATAGTGCAGGCTTAAGTTAAAGGCAAGAAAAATGTTACTTGTAAAAATAATACCGCTATAAATTAATTCGACGTGCTGGCTTTAAAAGAGCTTCATATTTTTAATTTTGAAGATGCTTACTTCATATGCAGGCAACTAATATTACTGAAGTGATGGGCCAGTTGGAGGAAATAATAAAACTGGCCAAACAAAACTCCGACCGTACAGGATATTTTGCGGTATTGTACCAAAAAGTTACTATTGCGGTTTCCAACAGACTTAAGGAAAAATACTTTACCCCGGTGTTTTTCTAAGTACAGTAAGCTGTATTTTTCGGTTATTTGAATTTG
>JAYSTT010000427.1:0-2883 GCA_043719495.1 Ferruginibacter sp.
ATTAAAGTCTAAAGTTGATGAGTTGTATTTGTTAGTTAAATAAAAATTAGATGCTTGGCAAAAAATATGCATTGAGTTTGCAGTATTGCTATAATTAGTAAGTAAGGTATCTTGCCAAGTAACGTTAAAATTACTATCAAATTTATATACATATAGTTTGAGAAAATTACTATTGGTATAAACACTTGAATTGCAAAGTTTATTCATAGCAAAACCGTATACCCCAGAATTACTGGTAACCATTGGCGTATTTACACTGTTTATAATTTGCCCATCGGGAGATATTTTTAAAATTTTAACCGTATCCTTATTAGTATTTACATCATAATTATGAAAAGCCCAAAAATAATGATTGCCATTTGAGTACAGTTTATTTTCATCATCAAACGTTATATAATTTGTAGTAATAAGATATTTTGCATTAAAATTACTATCATACTTTACAAAAAAGTTTTGGTAGGATTGTGTTAGGTTAGGCAAAATTGTATCAAATTGAGCTGCATTTCCGCAAGTTCCAGATAAATAAACATTGCCAGCTGTATCTGCAATAATGTGTGAATATGTTGCATTATCTGTACGCACTGGCAATTCGGATTTTAAAATGTTAGCACTTGTATCTAATTTATAAAATGCACATCTAGCATTACCACCAAATATGCCCGCTGTTAGGTAAACATCTTTTTTTTCTGAAATAAAAATACTACTTGGTTTAAATGTACTATTGTATGGGTCTAACTTATTTACCCAGTTGATAGTACCATCATCATTGCACTCAAACACAAAGCCAGCAAAGTAAGAAGGGCTGGATAGTACAATGCCATTTAAAGTTATACTTCCTTTAAAAAAGCCTGTTACCAATATTTTAGTACCTAAAAAATCTAGGTCTCCAAAATAAATATTTCCAGTAACATTTATCTGCCATAACAATTGTTGCGTAGGCAATCTTTTTTCTATTTTAGCTGAAGTAATATTGTCTAAAAAAGAAGGATTACCATTATGACTAGCTGCATAAATATTGCCATAGTCATCTACCTTTAACAATGATGGATTGGATTGAATAGATAGACCACTGGTGTAAGCCCACTCGTAGTTTTGAGCATGTACATTTTGTGAAGCTAAAAATAAATTGGCAATAAAAAGTAAGGGTAAAAATCTAATCATAAAGTTTAATTTGAGGTAAAAAATAAAACTGTAGAGATATCGATTTTAAAGTATGACAACAAGCAATAACTGCTCGAATAAAGTTAGTAACTTTTTTTGTAAATAACTCTTTTTACAAAAAATATTAAAATTAATATACCTCTTAGTTTTAAACTATAAGTACATAAGATTTACTTTATAATTGATTAATACTCATTTTTTATGCCTCACATCATTAAGCATAATTTGCATTTCCTTTTCAGAATAATTAACTAAGCCAATACACATATTTCCACCATCGATGCTATTTTTATTTTCAAAAACATATAAAAGTGTATTTGCAACTACTGTTGCAATTTTAGCATACTTACCCCTTCCTGTACCTTTTCTCAAATTCTCCTTACCCTTGCAAGCTGTATCTAATATAGTAAGGAAAAACTTATAAAACTTTTATGAGTGCTTCAGGCTGACAGTTTTTATTCATGTCACTTGCAAAAGTTTAATATTTTTATGAGTGCTTTAAATTTTCCATTATTAAATTTAAAATTTACACTTAGCAACTCTTACTGTAAATATTATGGCAACATCCTATACGTTGCATCCGCACTTTTCACTTCAATTTTATTAGCTGCTCCAAAAAACGAATCTGCTTTTTTATCACTCGCATAAAACCCAACAGCAGCAGCAGCTACAGCAAATGAAGCAATAGCAAAAATCCACCATTTGCTTTTCATAGCCGGTTCTTCTTCTGCATAATATTCTGCCATGGCTGCAGTGTTGGTTTCTGTTTCGCCTACAAGCATGCTGTGCGAATCATTGGGATGCACTACCCTTTCGGCAGCTACCTGCGGTAAGAAATATGCAGGTGCTTCAACTGCAATAAATCCAATTTTTTCGTTTTCGTCTTTATAAAATTTACCAACGTTAGGTATTTCTAAACGCTGCCCCAGTTGTAATACTTGTATATCCACTACCATCTTTTTTAATTGATGCGCAGCTTCATCTCTAGTAATATTTTTCTGCACTGCAATATATGCTTCTACATGCTCTGTAGAATGTACATCATCATTAAACTCAATCACTGGAATGGGTGCTGAAATTTTTCGCTCACCAAAAATAGAAGAAGCTGCTGTGTTTTTTATATGCAAAGTGCCAAAGTCTGGCAACGGACATTGTTTATATTGAAAAAGATAATCTGCTAGTAACTTTTGCATAGTGCAATAATAAAACTAAGTTTTTAAAAATGGAAATAGAATGTTGACTATACTCAACCGACAACGGGGCTTTTAGCCGCCGTTGGGCAATGTCATTAAGTTAAGGAACGTGTTGTCAGGTTGAGCTTGTCGAAACCGAATTTGTAAATCATTTTTATTACCCCGACTTCGACAAGTTCAGTCTGACAGCTCTTAACTTAATGACATTGGCCGTCAGGGTTTCCAACTTTTTAAAAATGTATCAAAACCCCGCCCATAAAATTAGCACCATATACTTCGTAATTGTGCCAACGTTCGTATTTACTATTTAAAATATTATTGGCATCGCCCCACACAGAAATATTTTTGTTTATTTTAAATTCTATTCCCGCACTTAAATCTGTGCCGCCACCAAGCGTTTTAGCCAAATTGCCTTTTGCCAAATAATTGCTACCATCATAAAAACGAACATCCGATTTTATTAACAATGTCTTTACTGCCCACCAACGCAATGAGCCAGTAACTTCTACAGGTATTGTATGCCAAGCAC
>JAYSTT010000428.1:0-17006 GCA_043719495.1 Ferruginibacter sp.
TCTACTGCCTTTATAAAATCATCATTAATAAAAGCCTTTAAACCACTTACAGATTGGGCTTGCAACTCAATAGTGCGAAGTGCAGAAGATATAATTGACTTAATGTTCATTTTTTGTGCCGCAAACCTACTCTAAATCGGTCATAATGCAAAGTGTATTCAACCGGCAGGTTTGTTTTTATTTACGACTTGCTGTTTGCCGTTTTTTGTTTATCTTAAGAGATTATATAATACTAATTATCGGGGTACAGGTTTATTGTCCTTGCTTTTACAGCTGTGGTAAGTTAACTTCGCTGCCCTTTTAAAAATGATGGTTAAAATTAAAACAACACAATATCGTAAGGAAAATTTGTTATGGCTACTGTAAAATCAAAATCTGCAAAACCAAAGGCCAATAGTAAGCAACCTGTAAAGCAATCAGGCGAAAAAGCTACGCCTAAAAAAAATCAATCTGATTTAGCTGCCGAACTGCAACAACATTTTGGGCTTGATAGTTTTAGGGATTCGCAGGAAGATATAATAAAAAACCTGCTTGCCGGCAACGATACTTTTGTAATTATGCCTACTGGTGGGGGAAAAAGTTTATGCTATCAGTTACCTGCAATAATCAGTGATGGTGTGGCGATAATTGTATCTCCGTTAATTGCCCTAATGAAAAACCAGGTTGACCTGGTACGTAGTTATAGCAGCAAAGATCATGTGGCACATTTTTTAAACAGCACTTTAAATAAAGGCCAGCAAAAAATTGTAAAAGACGATCTAACTACCGGCAAAACAAAAATGCTTTATGTAGCACCGGAAACAATGACCAAGGAAGAAAACATTACTTTTTTTAAAGAACTCAAAATTTCTTTTTTTGCTGTTGATGAAGCTCACTGTATTTCTGAATGGGGGCATGATTTCAGGCCAGAATACAGAAGGCTGAGAGAGATAATGGATATGATTGATGAAAAAATTCCGGTAATTGCTTTAACTGCAACAGCAACCCCAAAAGTGCAAAGCGATATAGTAAAGAACCTTGGTTTGCGTGACCCTAAAATTTATATCTCCTCCTTTAACAGGCCTAATTTATATTATGAAGTATTGCCAAAAATTAATTTAGACCAAACCAATAAAAGTATAGTACGGTTTATACAGTTACACAAAAACAAAAGCGGTATCATTTATACGCTTAATCGTAAAACTACAGAAGATCTTGCAAAAATGCTGATGGCCAATGGCATTAAAGCTGTTGCTTATCATGCAGGGTTAGATAGTAAATTAAGAGCTTCAAGGCAGGACCAGTTTTTAAATGAAGATGTGGATGTAATTGTTGCTACCATTGCATTTGGAATGGGAATAGATAAGCCCGATGTTCGTTTTGTTATTCATTACAACATACCAAAATCCATTGAAAATTATTACCAGGAAACCGGACGTGGCGGACGTGATGGCATGGAAGGAAAATGTATACTGTATTATTCTCATAAAGATGTTGCCAAGCTGGAACATTTTATGAGAGATAAGCCACTTAGTGAAAGAGAAGTTGGTGCACAACTGATAAATGAAACTGTTAGTTATGCAGAAAGCAGTGTATGCCGCAGAAAAACTTTACTGCATTATTTTGGAGAAGAGTATAACGACAGCAAAAGTTGTGGTCATTGTGATAACTGTCTAAATCCCAAAGAAAGAATTGAAGCAAAGGATGAGGTGGTAATTGTATTAAAAATTGTTAAGGCTTTGGAAGAACGTTTTCCTATAGAATATGTACAATTAATTTTAGCCGGTAAAGCAACGCCTGCAGTAAAAATGTACAGGCACGAAGAGCTGGATGTTTTTGCAAGCGGTAACGACAAGGAACCGCATTTTTGGAACAGCCTCATTCGGCAAATGTTGCTGAGCGGAATAATTGCAAAAGATATTGTGGAGTACGGTTTATTAAAATTTACAAAAAAGGGTGAGGCTTTTTTAAAGAAACCTGTTTCTTACAAAATTGTATTGAATAATTTATTTGAAGAAGCAAATGCTGATGATGAAGAAAGTGAACAGGCTGCAGATACCGCTGGCGCTGTAGATGAAAAACTGGTAGAACTATTAAAAGAGGTTCGTAAAAAAGTATCTAAAGAAAAAAATCTTCCGCCATTTGTAATTTTTTTAGAAAGCAGTTTGGAAGATATGGCCACCATGTATCCCACATCAATGGCTGAGTTGGAGAAGATAAGCGGCGTAAGCAAGGGAAAAGCTATGCGTTATGGCAAACCTTTTATTGATGTTATTTCAAAATATGTGGAAGAAAATGATATTACCCGGCCCGATGATTTTGTAATGAAAACTGTAGCCAACAGAAACAATAATAAAATATTCATTATTCAGAATATAGATAAGAAAATTCCTTTGGAAACAGTAGCAAAAAACAGGGGGCTGAGAATTGATGAACTTTTAGAAGAAATGGAAACCATTGTTGCCAGCGGTACTAAACTAAATCTGAATTATGCCATTGATGAAATGGTGGACGAATATGAACAGGAAGAAATAATTGATTATTTTAAAAGTTGCGAAACATCATCTTTACAGGTTGCACAGGAAGAATTGGCCGACAGTAATTTTAACTGGGAGCAATTAAAACTGATGCGTATTAAATTTTTATGTGAATATGGAAATTGATTGCAGATTTTTCATTACAGATGGCAGATTTTGATGGAATACCCTTATTTTTGCTGCCCAAATCGATGTTTTTAAATTGAATTTGTAAGGTGCGGTAGCTCAGTTGGTAGAGCAAAGGACTGAAAATCCTTGTGTCGGCGGTTCAATCCCGCCCCACACCACAAGAGCCTCAACTCTGCTGTTGAGGTTTTTTTATTACTGAATACTGATTATAAACTAAAAAATTAATACTTCGATGATGGTTTGCGTAAAAAATTATCAAGTGATAAGGGTCCGCCTCCTTCAATAACAAAGAAAATTAAAAGTATCAATATTATTATAGAAAATAGCAGGTCAGATTCTCCCGCAAAAATGCCCTGTTTTGCATGTACAAATATAATTGCGCCCAGCAGAATTGGTATTTGAACCAAACACCAAAAACGTGTAAACAGGCCGGCTAAAATCATGGCACCACCTAATAAATGCAGCCATGGTATAAATGTATTTAACCAGTCTGCTTTCTGAATAAGGGCTGTTTGGGAAATAACTCCGGAAAGGAAAACACTGTTTTGTATAAATACAACACCTTTAATTAAAAGGCACAAGCCAAGCGCAACCCTCAACACAACAAGCCATTTGGGATGATGTTTATTGCTCCACTCGTTCATTTGATGAAGTAAGTCCATAAAACATACTTTTCAATTTAAAGCTACAACTAATATATTTTTATATCAACTCTTTAGTGTTAAAATTACATACTCTTGCATTTTAGCGGCACCAATAAACCCTCCAGCCCGTTTATTTTTATTTCATAAATAGTAGCCAGCAATACACCTAATTTCCCTTTAGGAAATCCTTTCTTTTGAAACCATTCTAAATAAGAAACCGGTAAATTACAAAGTAAAGTTCCTTTATACTTTCCAATGGGCATTTCCATTTTTACCAATTGCAACAGTAATTGGCTATCAGGCTGGTTTGCATTTGTATTCATTACCAAATATATTTATAAACCTGTAAGGTTTGATGCTGAATAGCCACACTCTGTATTAATTTTAAAGCTTATTGTTTTTATAAAGCTATGGTTATTCACATTAAAGTACAATTAATCCACTTATTGAATAATAATAGTTAATTATCTTTTTTATTATTCAATGTATTTATACATTTACTGTAATCAAATTTATCATTATTAAATAATTAATTCTTTATTAAACTTTTTGCTACTATCCCATTCTAAATTCACATGACAACAACTACTGTTACTACCCCAAAATTTGAAGTTGTAAGCCACCATGCGTTAGCAGATGTTTTGCTTAATTCTTCAACCAATCAAAAATCACTACATGCCACTGTTGCCATTCAGCCCGGCCAAATCATCAGTAAGTTTTGTGCTGGTATTACACAATCATATGCAACGTATTTAACTGTGCAAACCGGTGTGGATACGCATATTACACTGCAGCCGGAGTTTTTACAATACATCAACCACAGTTGCGACCCGAATGTTTTTTTTGATACCGGATCGCTGGAGTTAATTTGCTTAAAGCCATTACAACCGGGTGATGAGTTTACTTTTTTTTATCCAAGTACTGAGTGGGAGATGAGCCAGCCTTTTGTTTGTAATTGTAAAAGCAAAGATTGTCTGCAATTAATAAATGGTGCTTCACATTTAGATAAATCAACCTTACAAAAATATCGTTTAACCGATTTTATTAAACAGCAGGCACAAAAAAAATCGTCTGTTTAAATTTATATGTCGATATCTGCTTCTTTTTTACCAATAGTTCCTCTCGAAAAATTAAAGATTTGGGTACTGGCGCCCTATTTAATAACCAATGATGCTAATATTGATTATTACTATGATTTTAGCCAAAGCATAGAAGAATATGCCAAAACATTCGCTGCTTTAAATATTGAATGGCAATGGCAGCCCGTTACTATGAATGATTATAGTTTAATTATTGAAAACATTCTTGCTGAAAAAAAAGAGGGCATTTATTTTCCTGTTGTATTTAATATTTGTGATGGGGATGAGGTGAATGGAACACCCGGTATATCTGTTGTAAAATTGCTGGAAGAAAAAGGGTTAATATATACCGGCTCCGATGAGTATTTTTACAATATTACCACTTCTAAAATACCCATGAAGGAAGCATTTGATATATGTAATGTGCCCAATGCAAAATGGGAAGCTATAAAAGTAAAAGATCAATATACCAATGGGATTTTCGAAAGGTTAGGTTCTCCAATAATTGTAAAACCTTCAGTAAGCGGTGGTAGTATGGGTGTAGGTTTAAAAAATGTAGTAGAAAATAAAACTGAATTAAATAAACAGATTGGTAAAATGTTTGAGGGTTACCGGGGATGGAATTTGGCAACAGATGGTTTAATTGCAGAATCATTTATTACGGGGCCCGAATACACCGTTTTAATTGTAGGTAGTTACGATAAACCTAAAGAAGCAAAAATTTATACACCGGTAGAAAGAATTTTTCACCCTTCTTTACCTGATAAAGAAAAATTTTTATCTTTTGACCGTTTATGGGAAATTTATGAAGAAGAAGCCCCAATGCCCAATGAGGGCAACTTTTATGAATACGAATTACCCGATAAATCATTAATAAATGAAATAAAAAAAATAAGCTGGGGGGCTTATGTTGCCTGCAGGGGAAAAGGATATACAAGGGTAGATATAAGAATGGATGCTGTAACTAAAAAATTGTATGTTTTGGAAGTTAATGCCCAATGTGGTTTAAGCGAAGACGAAGATTATACTTCAATAGGCGCTATACTTCGTATGAGTGATAAAACATTTGCCCAGCTGGTGGTTGAAATTATCAACGATGCTTTTTTACGCCGTGCCATAAAGAAAGAAAAACCACAACGACGCAAAGTGGCCTGAATTTTTAAATTACTAGTCCCGTATAATATTTTATAAAAATTATTGATGAGAATTTGTGTATTAGAACCCGATTATTCCACCACCAATGTTGATTATAAAAATTATGATCCGCCAAGAGACCTGTCGACATTATTGCCAAACGATACTGTAGATACCGTCTTTTTAAATAAACTTACTACCTACAAACAGCTTAAAGAATTAAAGAAAAACAACTACGACATCTTTGTAAACCTTTGCGAAGGTTATTTAGAATGGGAGGTACCCAGCATTGATGTTATTTATACTTTAGAGTTATTAAATCTTCCCTTTACCGGTCCAACAACTTTGTTATACGATCCGCCCAAAGAGTTAATGAAATATGTGGCTTATACCGAAGGCATAAATACCCCGGCGTATGCTTTAATAAATAATATTGCTGAAATTGAAACAGAATGTAAGCATTTAAAATACCCTTTGTTTGTAAAGCCTGCAAAAGCTGGCGATAGTTTGGGTATTGATGATAAAAGTTTAGTAAATAATATTGAAGAATTAAAACAAAAAGTGCATTCCATTATTGATGAATATGGTCCGTTGCTGGTAGAAGAATATATCAGTGGTAGAGAATTTACAGTAATGCTTGCCGCCAATGATGATGGCAAAACAGTCACCATTTTCAAACCCGTGGAATATATTTTTCAAGAAGGGAACCAGTTTAAAACCTACGCTTTAAAAACTTCCGAACTGCACCCCAATGCAAATATTGCCTGTAATGACCCGGAGCTGGAAGAAAAACTTAAAAAGGCGGCCACACAAATATTCCGCAGTTTTGGAGGTGTTGGTTATGCCCGTTTAGATTTTAGAGTAGATAATAAAAACGAGATCTTTTTCTTAGAGATAAACTTTACCTGCTCTGTTTTTTACAAAGATGGCTACGAGGGAAGTGCTGACTATATCCTTAAACATGATGGTTTTGGGCAAGAAAATTTTCTCAGCCATATTATAAAAGAAGGTATTGCAAGGCACCGGCGCAAACAAAAAAAGTATGTAATGAAGGGGAATTCCATAGCCGGTTATGGCATTTATGCCACAGCCGACATTGCTGCTAACGAATTGATTTTTAAAGGAGAAGAGATGAATCAGCGTATTGTTACCCGCCGCTATGTAGAGCAAAACTGGAATATTAAAGAAAAAGAAATCTTTTCAAAATATGCTTACCCTTTGAGCAAAGAGATATATTTGCTGTGGGATGACAACCCCGGCGGCTGGGCTCCGCAAAATCACAGTTGCAACGCAAACACCGCTTACTACGGTTTAAACGTTATCGCTTTAAGAAGTATAAAAAAAGGCGAAGAACTAACCCTCAACTACGCATCCTTTCTGGATGAAACTATGGAGCCTTTCAATTGCCAATGTGGTGCCCCAAACTGTAGTGGCCTTATAACCGGAATTACCCATAATTCGGTTACCGAAAGAGAAAAGATGGCCACTCTTTAAACTAACCCAACTTCTTTCGGTCTTAAAAAAGCCCATTAAATTCTACTGTCATTTCGACCTCAGGGAGAAATCTGCACTATTGTGGATGGTTTAGCAGATTCCTCATTCTTCGGAATGACAAAACAGAATTTAATTAACGAATTAACAAACCAGAACCCATGTCACATTTTCAAATTTTAAAAAGCCTAATGAATAAGCACCGCAGCCAGTTGGTGCTTACCTATATATTATTTTCATTAGAAATGCTGGGCGGATTATTGCGCCCCTTTTTTCTGGGTATAGCCATTAACGATTTATTAAAGGGCAGTTACAATGGGTTAATAATTTTATCGGCCGTTCATTTTGTTACTTTAATAATTGGAACGCTGCGACACATGTATGATACCCGTGCCTATTCCGCCATTTATGTTTCATTGGTTACAAAGTTTTTATCCAGAAGGATTTATAAACAAGATGTAAGTAAACTAAGTGCCCACTCTACTTTAGCAAGGGAGTTTGTAGATTTTTTAGAGTTTGATTTGGTGTATGTAATTGAAGCTGCTTATAATTTGTTAGGCTCATTAATTTTATTGTTTTTTTACGATGCTGCTGTAGTGGGTATGTGTTTAATAGTTTTGGTTCCGGTGGTGGGCATTAGTTATGTATATGGCAAAAGAATGAAAAGATTAAACCGTTTAAAAAACGATGAGCTGGAGCAACAGGTAGATGTAATTAGCAGCGGCAACAGGCAAACCGTAAACAACCATTATAATAATTTACGCAAGTGGCAAATAAAAATAAGCAATCAGGAAGCCTGGAATTTTGGCTTTATGGAATTTTTAGTAATGATTGTTTTGGGTGTTAGCTTATTAATTACTTATAAAACTTCCGGCGCAGCAATACTGGCCGGTAATGTGGTGGGAATTTTCTTTTATGTAAGCAATTTTGCAAAAGGGTTAGAAACTATTCCCTACACCGTACAGCGCCTTACTTCTTTAACCGATATTACCAGGAGGATTGAATTGCAGGTGGAAGATTTTCCGGATGATAATAATAATTTAAAACCGGTGCGGAAGGGAAAAACTTCAAAAATTAAGGATTTGGCGGCATAGGTTTTAAAAACGCTGAAAGGGTATTTTCAATATCTTTTAAATCCTCAAATGAGTTTTCTATAATCCATTCGCAGAGAGAAACAGAATGTTTTATTTTGTCAAATGTTAATCTATTTTGTGAAATGGAAGAAAATAAAGAATCTAAAAAACTTGCTCCGTCAACATTCATAAGCCAATCATTTTCTGATTTTTCTTTAGCATAAGTTTGGCTTATAAATTTCTTGTCCCACTTCTTCACCGTAATCCAATCATTTATATTATCGATTGTAATTTTCAAATCATATATTTCTTCTATTCCATTTAAAACATCAACTATTGCTTGAGTGTTAAGTAAATAATTTTCAAACATTTTTCTTTTTGTAAAAACTACTTTATCATTACTTCGCCTTGCCAAATCCGCTTTCTCTATTTTTGATAATTTCTCACTATCAAAAAAGAACCCTATAGCTGGAGGAAGTAATCCTTTTCCTGTACTTAATTTTTCATACATTTTAAAAATCAACTCCGAATTTTTCTTTTGTTGAAAATCCCCTGTATTGACTACAGAAAGAACTACTGTGCCCATTAAAGAAACTCCTTTTATTTTTTCAATAATTTTAGGAAAGCAAATCTCCTCTGTTTTTCCTTCAACCCAAAAAATATTATCTGCTCCAAATACATCCGAAAGTTTTGCACCTATTTCAGCTAAATATAATTGTTGATTTTTTGTATCATTTACACTTATCGATTCTATTGTGCTTTGAGCATTGTTTGTTTTTACTATATGTATAGTTTGTGGATTAGATGCCGCTATGGTAGATGGAGAGTGAGTCGAAATAATAAATTGATGTTGTAGGTGCTCTTTTAATATTTCTATTAATTTTCGTGCAGCTCCAGGGTGAAGAAAGCTATTGGGTTCATCGATAATAATTACTTTAGAAAAATCCGAGGTAAGTATTACATATAATATTGCTAGAACCTGACCTAACCCTGTACCACATTCAGATAATGGCACAACCAAGTCGCTTCTTTCTAAAATCGGGTCTTCATTCCAAACTACTATCTCAACACAATTACCTTGATTGGGATATGGCCTAACCGAAATTTGAAATATCTGAGGAAATATTTTTCTAACATAAGAATTAAATCTTTCAAATCTTATTTTATCTCCTTGCAATATATTAAGTACCTCAGGTAAATTTGAAGCATCCGCATTTAAGATGCTGTTTATGCCAAAAGTTGAATGACCTATATTCAAACGTTCGGCTTTGAAACAGTAGAATCTTGATCTGAGTATACTAAATACCTGGTTTGAGAAATCGGCTTGCTTTCCCCCGTTGCCAGTAAACAAAATGTTCTTATTTACACAATCATAATTAAAGAGATTACTATTGTTATCCTCTTCACAAGAAGGTAATTTAAAAGACGATGTTAGTATTTGTCCGTTTTGTACACAGGAAGCTATTTTATTTTTAACATCGAAATATTTGTCAAAAAACACCTCGTTGTTTAATTGTCCGTCGTTATCTATTTTTTGAACCAATGGGTCCATATAAAAACTTGTAGTCTGAGGATAATTTAAAAAACTATTTATGATTTCTTCCTTCGATAAAGTTAGTTCAATATTAACGCTGGATTGTTGAGTAATTACCGTCTGAATAGACGGAAGCGTTTTCGTACTCTTGTGCGGATGGTGTGAAAAGTTCAAACTTAATAACTGTAGCAGTGCTGTTTTACCAGCGTTATTTTGCCCGGTAATAATATTTATTCCATTGTGAAGTTCTATATCTTCTGTGCTATAAAAACTTTTATAGTTTTGAATATTAAATTTTGAAATGTACATTCTTTCTATTTTAATTATTCTCCCTCTCTTTTTACAATCAGGTACCAGTTATTTTCCAGCGGCAAATAACCGTATTCATAACAGTAAAAATAAGTCTTGTCGGTTTTGGTATGGTATAAATGCGTATGGTATTTAAACTGAAACCCTTTTTCTATAAGTTTATCCTTACTGGCTTTTGCGGTGGCTTCGCCGTCGGGTAATAGGCTTTCTAATATGCGGCGGTTTTTTCCAAGTGCATTATTTACGTTGCGAATATTATTATTAGCAGCACTTTTCAGGTCGTTATTGTAAGCTGCCCGGCAGTAATCGTCGCAAAATTTTTTGTCGCTGCGACCTTTTACGGCCTTGCCGCAACTTAAGCAAGTTTTTGTTTCTTTTTGTTGTAACATAATACCAGCAAGGGTTTGATGAATAAATTGTTTTGTGTGTATTATCTGCACCCGGTTACATACGGTTATAAAGGTAAGTAAAAGGATAATCTCCGGCTAACGCTTTTTTGTCATCGCATCTTTGCATTTCAATCGGAAAAAAACAATAAAACCGGTTGGTTGAAATAAATTAAAAACCGCACGGCTTTAAAACAACAGCACGGCACAAAACGAAAAAACATGTACGCATTAAAAAACAAAGTTCAATTGATTGGTAACCTGGGCAACGCACCAGAAGTAAAGAACACCGAAAACGGTAAAAAGCTGGCCCGCTTTAGCATGGCCACCAACGAAACCTACCGTGGCCGTACCGGCGAAAAAATTACCGAAACTACATGGCACAATGTTGTGGCCTGGGGCAAGGTTGCCGACATTGCCGAAAAGTTTTTAACTAAGGGAAAAGAAGTTGCCATTGAAGGCAAGCTCATCAACCGTAGCTATACAGACAAAGACGGTATTAAAAGATACGTTACCGAAATACAGGTAAATGAGTTGCTGCTGATTGGCGGGGAAAAGCCTGCGGCATAGGAGAAGTGGCCCGCAGATTACGCAGATGTCGCAGATAATACTTTCTGCGTATTCAGCGAAATCTACGGGCTAACTTAAATTCACAATAAAATTATTACTATGTCTGAAAATGAAATTTCTTACATGATAAGAGGGGCTATTTTTAAAGTAGTTAAAAAGCTTGGTGCAGGCTTGTTTGAAAATGTTTACAAACACATTTTAAAATATGAGCTGGAAAAACTTGGTTTAAGTGTAAAGATGGAGGTGCCGCTACCGGTTATTTACGATGACATTAAATTTGATATTGGCTTTAGAATTGATTTACTTGTAAATGATAAAGTTATTATTGAAATAAAATCAGTTGAAAAACTAGCAGAAGTTCATCACAAACAAACCATAACCTATTTAAGACTCACAGGTTTAAAATTAGGCATACTGGTTAACTTTAATTCCAATAATATTGCAAATGATATTTTTAGAAAAGTAAATAATTTGTAAAATTCTTTTCTGCGACATCAGCGTAATCAGCGGGCAAATTTTAATAAAATGGTACAAATAGAACGCAATGAAATATTCGACTTGGCATACCGCTTCGTAACCGAAACCAGCGAAAACATTTTCCTCACCGGTAAGGCCGGTACCGGTAAAACCACTTTTTTAAAATTTTTAAAAGATAACGCCACCAAAAATATTGTGGTTGCGGCTCCAACCGGTGTGGCCGCCATTAATGCTGGTGGTGTAACGCTGCACAGTTTATTTCAATTACCCTTTCACCCCTTTTTGCCCACCAGAAATCATAAAGAAGAATTACTGGGTAAAATACGATACAATAAACAACGCCAGCAATTACTGCGTAAAATGGAGTTGTTGGTAATTGATGAAATAAGTATGGTGCGTTGCGATGTGATGGATGCTATTGATACCATTTTAAAAAGTATCCGCCGCAATTACGATACACCATTTGGCGGCGTACAATTATTATGCATTGGCGATTTGCACCAGTTGCCTCCCGTGGCGCAAAACCACGAGTGGAGCATTTTGCAGGAATATTATACCTCTCCCTTTTTCTTTGATAGCATGGCTATTAAAGAACAAATGCCTTTGCTGATTGAACTCAATAAAATTTACCGGCAAAAAGAAGATTCATTTGTAAGGCTTTTAAATAAAGTGCGTAACAACCAAATGGATGCTGATGATTTTGAAGATTTGCACATGCGGTACGACCCGTTATTTTCTCCCATGCTTGGCGAAAAATATATTACACTAACTTCTCACAATAAACAAGCAGCAGAAATTAACCAACGAAAAATTGAAAATTTATTTACTAATCCTTTTACTTTTAAAGCGGAAATAGAAGAAGATTTTCCTGAACACATTTTTCCTGCAGAGGCAGAGCTGTTATTAAAAGAAGGGGCACAGGTAATGTTTTTAAAAAACGATGTGGTTGCCAAAAGATATTTTAACGGAAAAATTGGCGTGGTAAAATTATTAGAGCATAATAAAATTATTGTGGATTGTGATGGTGTAGAAATTGAAGTAGCTAAAGAAACTTGGGAAAATACCCGTTACACGTTAAACCGTAACGATGGCAAACTTGAACAGGAAACGCTGGGCACTTTCACTCAATACCCTTTGCGTTTGGCCTGGGCCATTACTATTCATAAAAGCCAGGGCTTAACTTTTGAAAAAGTAATGATAGATGCTGGCTCTTCTTTCAGCAGCGGGCAAGTATATGTAGCTCTCAGCCGTTGTACCAGTTTAGAAGGCATTGTTTTGTTGAGTAAATTATCTTCATCAACATTGTTCAGCAATGATAATGTAATTAAAGGCCAGCAATCACTTACGCACAAGGGCTCACTTGCAGACCGTTTTACTGGCGCAAGGCAGGTTTTTACACAACAATTAATAAGCGATATTTTTTCTTTTAATGATATTGAAATTGGTATCGCATTACTGCACCACCACATTACTCAGCAACAGGATAAATTAAATGTTGGAAGTTTACCTTGGATAGAAAACATCAAACAACATTTTATTACCGATAAATCGGTGGGTTTAAAATTTATTGATGTAGTGAGCGGCATTGTGAAAGACGAACCGGTGATTGAAAATAATACAGCAGCGCAAAAAAGGATTAGCGATGCAGCTAATCATTTTGAACCCAAATTTTTAGCGTATCAAAAAGCATTACAAAACCATCCGCTTGTATCAGAACATAAAGAAACATCTACTATTATTAACGAGCAGTTAAACCTCCTTGCCTTAGCTATTTATAGTATCATTTATTATTTACAATATTGCAAACAACCTTTTTCGGTAACTACATTTTTGCAACACAAATTAAAATTTGCGCTGCTTAAAATTAATCTTACCTGCTATGCCAGTGGCAAAAAAGAAACTTATACCGATGTTGCTAATACAGAATTATACAACACTTTAAAGCGCTGGAGAGATATTAAAATGCAGGAAGAAAATGTGTTGATTTATATGGTGGCCAATCAAGCTACACTAAAAGAAATTGCCACTTACTTGCCGCTTAATAAAAAAGATTTATTGCAAATAAGCGGCTTTGGAAAAGTGAAGGTGGATAAATATGGTGATGACATTATTGACGCTGTGGAAGAATATTGCGGCCGCAATGATATTGAAACTAATATGCATGCGCTGCCCTCCAAGGCTTCGAAAAAAAAGGGGTTACGGGAAAAAAATGCTGTTACAAAAACTGATACTAAAGCTGTTTCTTTTAATTTATATAAAGAAGGAAAAAGCATTACTGAAATTGCTGCAGCAAGAAACCTGACTGTTGGCTCAATTGAAACACATTTAATACCTTTTATTGTGAGTGGTGAAGTTGAGATTAATGATTTGGTATCTACCAAAAAACAACAATTAATTTTAGATGCTGTTGCCATACATGGCGCACTCAGCCATAAAACATTGATTGAAAATTTGCCTGCCGATTTCACTTATGGCGAAATAAAAATGATGCTGGCGGCACGTAAAATAAAAGCTGAATAAATTGTATTAACCTATCTTCCAAAATCATCCTGTACCCTTACAATATCGTCCTCATCACTTGGGTTATCAGCATCCGTGTGGCGCCATATCTCCGCAATAATTCCCCAGCCGGATGTACCCAATAAACGGTGGCGTTCACCCTGCTTTAATTGTATAATGTCTCCAATGTTTAAATCTTTTGTTTCCTTTTCTTCATCAGTATCGCTGGTTACAACACCGGCCACGCCACCAATCAGTTTCCAAATTTCGGCACGGCGGTGGTGGTACTGCCAACTCAATCTTTTATCGGGTGCTACCACTAAAATTTTAGGGCTTAGTTTACCACTAATATTTAACTCCTCTTTTGTAAGATTTGGAAAATATAGTGCGATAAATTTTTCTGCTTCGCTTTCTTCAATTACAAAAAAACCTCCCCATGGCCGGGTGCTATCTTGTTTATCAATTTTTAAAGTTTGATGGTGCAGGTATTCTGCTACGGTTTCAAAAACCAATTCTTTAGGGGTGTCGTTTTTAAAGTTTAAATGCATTGTACAATTTTTTGTAGTAAACGTATTATTTTAAAAAATATTGAACACCGAAAAAACTCTGCCACAGATTACCTTCCCATAAACACCATTAAAATTTGCACATCGCTGGGGTTTACTCCGGAAATACGGGACGCTTGTCCTAAAGTACGAGGTCTTATTTTATTAAATTTTTGTTTGGCTTCGGTTCCCAGTGATACCAGCTTTTCATAATCAAAATTATCAGGAATTATCAAATCTTCCAGCTGGCTCATTTTAGCAACCAACTCTTTTTCCTTCTCTATATAAGTATCGTATTTCAATTGTATTTCTGCCTGCTCTAAACTGTCTTTGCTAAAAGCTTCTAAAGCGGTTTTTAAGGATGGTATTTGGCACATCATATTCTCTAAACCAACATTTGGCCTTAGTAAAATTTGTGCTACCTTTTGTTTTGCAACTAACGTTGCGGATTGAACGCTTTCCAAAAAAGGATTTGTTTCTTCGGGTTCCAGGCTCATTGCGCCAAGTATTTCCTTCAATTTTTCAACGCCTTCTTTTTTTGCTTTTACCAATTCCATTCTTTCCTGAGATGCTAAACCAAGGCGGTAACTTTTTTCTGTTAAACGCAGGTCGGCATTATCTTGGCGCAACAAAGTGCGGAATTCTGCCCGGCTGGTAAACATGCGGTATGGTTCGTCGGTACCCTTGTTAATTAAGTCGTCAATTAAAACACCTATGTAGGCTTCGCTTCTTTTTAAAACAACCGGTTCCTGTTCTCTGACTTTTTGATGGGCATTTATTCCCGCCATCAAACCCTGGCAAGCCGCTTCCTCATAACCAGTAGTTCCGTTTATCTGCCCGGCAAAAAACAGGTTTTCTATCAACTTAGTTTCCAGGCTAAACTTAAGCTGGGTTGGTGGAAAAAAATCGTATTCAATAGCATATCCCGGCCTGAACATCCTGCAGTTTTCAAAACCAGCAACCGATCTAAGTGCTTTAAGCTGAACATCTTCTGGTAAAGAAGAAGAAAAACCATTCACATAAATTTCCACCGTATTAAAGCCTTCTGGCTCTACAAACAACTGATGGCGGTCTCTTTCGGCAAAGCGGTTGATCTTGTCTTCAATACTAGGACAATACCTTGGGCCCGTTCCCTGTATTCTTCCCTGAAACATCGGGCTTTTTTCAAATCCTGTTTTTAAAATATTGTGTACTTCGGGGTTGGTATAAGTAATCCAGCAATTACGCTGTTTTTGTGCGTTTATTTTTTTTGTGGGCAGGTAACTAAAGCCTACGATTTCCTCATCTCCTTTCTGCTGTTCCATTTTGGAATAATTAAGGCTGCGGCCATCAATACGTGGAGGCGTTCCGGTTTTTAAGCGGTCGCTTTCAAAACCTAAAGTAACTAACTGTTCAGTAATTCCGGTAGCCGCTTTTTCTGCCATACGGCCGCCCCCAAATTGTTTTTCTCCAATATGTATAACGCCATTAAGGAAAGTTCCATTAGTTAAAACTACTGATTTGCTCTTTACTTGGTGGCCTAATCCCGTTACAACCCCGTAAACACTACCCTTTTTTATCAGTAATTCATTAACCGTGTCCTGGTAAAAATCAACATTAGGAGTTTGTTCAAGCATCTCCCGCCACTTGGCGGCAAATAACATACGGTCACTTTGAGCTCTTGGACTCCACATTGCCGGCCCTTTACTGCGATTCAGCATTCTAAACTGTATCATGCTTTCGTCGGTAACAATACCGCTGTAGCCACCCATCGCATCTATTTCCCGTACAATTTGCCCTTTGGCAATGCCACCCATAGCTGGGTTGCAACTCATTTGGGCAATGGTTTGCATATTCATTGTAATCAACAGCACTTTACTGCCCATATTGGCGGCAGCTGCGGCGGCTTCGCAACCAGCATGTCCGGCTCCTACTACTATTACATCATATTCTGGAAACATAGGGCAAAGGTAGTTTAGAAATTATTTAGGTTATAAAGAAGTTTAAAGAGAGGAGATTAGCCACCAAATTTCCTGAGTATCTCCCTTTCTAATAGAATATCTTTTAATGAGCTGCCTTGATTGAATTTTTCAAACTCATCTTGGCTTAAGGTGGCAATATTTTCGAGGTGTTCTTTATTATTGATGATGAAGTTCTCAATGGCGGGGTGGCTTTCAATATTAGAAACCTCTATTTGAGATAGCTTATGAATCATTTGAAGGCAAAAACCATAGCCTGTTTTATCATACAAATCCTGGAAGTATGGTTTTACTGCAAGTACATCTATCCGATTACCCCTGTTTTTATTTAATTCAATTTTTTCTACCCTTATATTTATAAAGTTCCAGCAAAGCTTTAAGTCTTCTTCCTTATCAAAGTCGAAGTAGGTAACAGGCACTATATGATCAAATTGCCAAGCTTTGGCAAAATTGCCCCAGTTCAAATCTGCTGTAAACTGTAATTCAATCCAGCCTCTAAAGCCATTTACATCCATCCCGAAGTAAGGGGCATAAGCAGCAGCGGCTTTTTTCTCCAGTATATATCGTCTTAGGGCTAATTGCCACTTACGCTTCTCTCTAAACTTCAGCAAAGCATCGGTTATCTCTTCCTTTGCTGTCCATTTCTTTCTTTCCATACCCAA
>JAYSTT010000429.1:0-2875 GCA_043719495.1 Ferruginibacter sp.
CACCATAACCCAATTGCACTAAACTATGTTTGTTTAAACGGATAAAAGGAATGCCTCTTTTTGCAGCTTCATCTACAATACAACCCGTGCTTGGGCCAAGCCTGGTGTCTTCCCTAATTTCCCTCAGTTTCATAATATCGTCACCTAATTCATAAGCCACATCATCTATCAAAGCTTGCGTAACTTTTACCGCCGCCCTTGCCGCATACACACCAGCATCTTCTTCCATATAACTAAAGCATACATAATATTCCCCTTCTTTGCCTGTTCCTCTTGTTCGGCCAAAGCCAGTATCCATGCCGGCAAGGGTTTGCATTTCCAATGCAATATGTTCTATCACATGGCCCATCCAGGTGCCTTCATCCACCCTTTCAAAAAAGCCACCACGTGTGCCAACACTGCAACGGTGTTCAATCATAGTAGGAAACATTTTTTCCAACCGCTCCCTAAAACCAGCAATGGAATTAGTGGGGCGTTGCTCCATTTCTTCCAAATCTAATTTCATTTGTATTAGTTTGGTACGGCGTACGCTCCAGTAATTAGGGCCTTTTAAAATTTTAATTTCAAGAATTTTCATAAATGCAGTTTTAGTACCCCCTCCGCCCCCTGAAGGGGGAACTGATTATGGAGAAGATGATGGTTTAGTTTTTTGAACATAGCAATATTTTATTTTTAAACTTTACCTGCTGCCGGCAGGCAGGTTGGTACAGTTTATCCCGATTTTTTTCGGGGGCACTCTTCAACTGTAAATCATTATTGAGCAAAGTTGAAGTGGTATATAAACGTAAAATGTAAACACTTAAGAAAAACGAATTTTAAAAAGTCAACAACCTATCTTGAAAGAAAAAAATCTCTGAATAATTTCATTTCCTCCAATTCAAATTCAATATATTTATCAAAAAGTTTATCACCAACATTTGTTTGTAGTGCGGCTATGCCCACATCAATCAATCTTAACCCCGAAGGCGTAAGCAAAATATTATCAAAGCGTTCTCCGGAAATATTTGAAGGACGTTGTAAATCACGGTGAGCAAAACCGGCTTTGTGCAATTGCTTAAGTTCGTCTTCAAAAACATCCACCCATAATTCTCTTTTTTCAATTTCGTAACTTCTGTAATCAGCCGGGTAAATCCTTTCCATCACCAGCATATCCCAGTTGTTTTGGGTATCAAAATCCAACCGGATAAATGTTGAAACTAATGTATTAATACTATTTGCAAATTTCATTTTTTCCGCTTCCGAACCAATATCACTCCTCGTGTCATCGGTAAAAATTTTGGCTACTTCCGCCTCTGATAAAGCAATTACTGCATTATTGGCACCATACGACAATTCTTTTGGATAACGCTTTTGCATATTGCTAAGTTAAATGAAAAATGTAAGGCGCAAATATTTTTCACCCACATAACAATTCAGATTGAAGAATTTGCATTTGTATGAATTGCAGAAAAATCATTAATTTAGTAAAATGCCAAACCGCCGCAATTTTCTTAATAAAATAGGGGCATTATCAGCCTCAGCTATTACAGCAAACGTTTTTCAACCTGCCTGGAGCCGCAATTTAAAAGCCGCACTAAAAAATAGTGAAAATGTTAATGCTGCTGATCTGGCAAGCGATGATGAGTTTTGGTATTACGTACAACAATCTTATACTATTTCTGCAAACTTTATAAATTTAAATAATGGCGGTGTATCGCCTGCACCTAAACCGGTTGCCGATGCCATGAAAAGATATTATGACATCAGTAATGAGGCACCCAGTTATTTTATGTGGCGGATTATAGACCAGGGAAGGGAATCACTAAGAAAAAATTTAGCCCAATTAGCAGGTTGCGATGCAGAAGAAATTGCGTTGCACCGCAATGCATCCGAAGCATTAGAAACAATAATTTTTGGTATTGATTTAAAAGCTGGTGACGAAGTGGTATTGGCAAAACAAGATTACCCCAACATGATTTGTGCATGGAAACAAAGAGAAAAAAGAGAAGGTATAAAATTGGTATGGATAAATTTAGAATTGCCCAGTGAAGACGAAACTTACCTGGTAAAACAATATACCGATGCATTTACTACCAAAACAAAAATAGTGCAGATCACCCATATGATTAACTGGATTGGTCAAAAAATGCCGGTGAAAAAAATTGCTGATGCAGCTAAGAAAAAAAATATTGAAGTACTGGTGGATGGCGCCCACACATTTGCTCAATTTGAATTTTTAATTCCGGAATTAAACTGCGATTATTTTGGCACCAGCCTGCACAAATGGCTGGGGGCACCCATTGGTACCGGGTTATTATATGTTCGTAAAGAAAAAATTAAAAACATCTGGCCCCTGTTTGGTGCCGGCGAAAAAGAAGAAGATAATATCCGCAAATTTGAACATTTGGGAACAAGGCCTTTTTTTATAGAAGAAGCTATTGATAAAGCCATTGATTTTTACGATATGATTGGTGCAAAGCGTAAAGAAGAAAGATTACTCTATTTAAAAAATTACTGGATGCAAAAAGTAAAAGACATTCCTAAAGTAAAATTGCACACCTCTTTTAAAAAAGAATTTGGTTGTGCTATTGGTATGGTAAGTGTACAAGGTAAAACAGCCGCAGAATTAGATAACCATCTCTGGTCGAATTATAAAATTCATGCTGTTGGCATTAACTGGGAGAATATACATGGTGTAAGGATTACACCTAATGTTTATACCACTACCAAAAACTTAGACCGCCTGGTGGAAGGGATTGCAAATTTTGCGAATGGTTAATTTAGACGTAATCAACATTGGTTAATAAGTACTACATGACTGTAAAACACGATTTCCCTTATTTTTGCGTTAATAACAAAAAGGACTAAATGCAATTTGCAAAAGGAAAATTGATAG
>JAYSTT010000430.1:0-6971 GCA_043719495.1 Ferruginibacter sp.
AAAAAAACAGAATACGCAAAAATGGCTTTAATATTTGCATTGCGGTGTTCTTTATTAATGGCATTAAATTTTTTAAACTCCCTTTTTTCGGCGGCAAAAGCCTGCACCACAGCCATACCTGTAATATGCTCCTGCACAAACGCATTTAAATTAGCAACTGCATTACGTACCCTGATGAAAGAAGCATTTACACTTTCTTTAAAATAATATGTGGCAATCATTAGTAAAGGAAATGGCGCCAGGCAAACAAGGGTTAATTGCCAGTTAACAATAAACATATAGGTTAAAACAGAAATGATGGAGAGTAAATCTGCAATTATGGGTATCAACCCATCGCTAAAAACATCATTGATCGATTCAATATCGTTGATGGTAAGGGTGGTTAATGTGCCAATGGGGGTTTTATCAAACTGCCCCAGGTTTAAATGAAGAATTTTTTTGTAGGTAGTAACCCTTAAATCCTTCACTACACTTTGCCCAAGAGATGCAGTGGAAAATGTAAAATAAAACCGGCAAACTGTTTCTATTAATAGTAATACAATTTGTATAAGGGTAACTTCTATAATAAATCCACCTGGCCCATTTATAAAGCTCCCTAAAGTGCTTCCCTTAATACCATCATTAATAGTAAGCTGAATAAGTAAAGGCCTTAAAGGTGCCATTATTGCCAGTACAATAGAAAGAAGCAGGGAGCCATAAAATTTATTTTTATAAGGCCGGGCAAAATAAAATATCCTGCGTAATAATGAAAAGTTGAAAACCTTTTTTTTAACACCCAAATCACTCATAAAACAAAGTTAGCCAGTTAGGGGTTATTGTTTTTAGTTTAACTCAAAAATTGCAGCAGCTTTTTTGTAAAACTATTTATTCAACATTTTAAATATTTAATTCAAATACTGTCAATCCAAAGCAGCAAACTGAAAATTATTCTGTTTCTGTTTTTTTATTAAAGGCCTTTATAAATATGGCGCCTAAATTTTTATAGGGAGGGATATAGTCATCAAAGCCTTCTTTGATTTCTTTGGGTTGCCTGGCAAAAAATAAAGAAAGCTCGTCCCACATGGTTTTCCAAACAATGGGCTTGCCGGAAAGTAACAGTTGATTTAACTTATTGGTAATAATCTGGTTAATATTTCCAGTTCCAATTTGTTTGGTGGATATTATATGTGCAGCAGGATTAATTTCGATTAAGTGGCTTAAATTTTTATAGCCGCCACAACTGCCCAGCACTACAATTTTTGCATCGCCTGCCATACGTGCCATGGTTCTGTTGAGCCAGTAACTATGCCCACGATGTGTTACTACAGATGGCTTCAGGTTATTTTTATTTAGAAAAGCATTCAAATGGATTTGTGCTGTATCATCTAAATTTTTATCGTTATTTAAAGGCTTGTTTACATATATCCAAACCTTTGATTCTTTGATAGATTTTATTTCTACCCATTCTTTATTGGTACTGTTTATTTTCCAATCTTTTGCAGAAAAAGAATTGATATAAGATGGAAAAAATTTCTTTCCATCATCATCTCCATAAAAGAAAACCTGTTGTACAATTCGGCCACTGTCATCAGCAAGGGCTTTATTTTCGATATTATAAATGGGGGGAATACCTATTTCAGTTGCCAAATCTATATTGTTAACACTGTCAGCCGAAAGGAAAATTGTTTTTAGCAAACTGTAAATTACATTACCACGGTTATTATTATTATCTGAACATCGCTGTTCGTTTTCTTTTACATATTTTAGAATGTTAGCCTGCAAATTTTTATTATTGATGCTGCTGTAACTATCCGCCACATCAACAGCATCTTCAAGGCTGCTGGCCACTTCCAGCTTATCAACAAAAGCTTTCATTAAAGATTCTGCATTAGCAGCAGGCATTAAATTTAAAAAAGTGTCCAGTTTATTAAAATTGGCAGCCATCTTAATAAACTTTTTAAAGTAATCGGAATTAACACTTAATAATAAAGAATCTGTTGCAGGTTTTTTCCCGAGCCGCTGCAGCATACGGTTAAAACTGTGTTTGTAACTACTGGTATAAATTTCAGTTTCCCCCAATACAATCATATAATAAATATCAACCGGGGTTAAAGAATCTATTGCTTTCATCCTTACATTTTCCGGTTTTTCGTGCAACTCATTTATTACTTTTACGAAATGTTGATAGGCTTTTCTTTGGAGCATATCCTTTAATCCGTTTGGCCCAAAAAAAGCAATTGCCGTATCTCCTTTGTTCATTCTTTTATTGTATTCAATTTCTGTTTGTACCAGTAATTTAAAATAGGCCACGCTATCATACCCTTTTTCTCCGTTGCCTATAATTTTTTTCAGGCTGTCGGTATTTTTTTTGCCCGAAACAATATCATCTAAAAAAGGGAAGTATAAAAGAGGAGAGGGTATTTTGCTTAATGCCGTTACTGTTTTTACTGCAGCGTTGGTATTATTATGAATTAATTTTCCTGCAACAGAAGCAATATCCTGTGCGTATTTGTAAACCTGTGCCGGGTCAGTTTTACAGGTTGCAGCAACTAAACTGTCTGCAAAAGCCTCTTTGGCAAAAGGAGCAATGGTCAATAAAATTTTATCAGGGTTAAGCGAACAAAATTTTAAATACACAATGTTTTTGCTTTGGTAAAAGCCAGGGTTATTTATAAAAATATCAGCGGTTATCCTTGCAACATCATAAGGTGCAGCATCAATATAAGGTACCATGCTTAGGTTATCAATAGAAGCCTGCATAATTTTTTCAAAATTATCAAACAATACCGGGGCATACACCGGTTTTATTTTGTTTGATTTCCAGTTGATACGAAATGTTTTAACCAGGCTTTCGATATAAGTGAGATAGCGTACTTTTTCGTTATTGGCATCTATTTTTTTATTCAGTTCCACACTATCCTGCAGCTCATTTATCTTTCTGATCATTACATCAGTTACAGCAAGGTTAATATCTTCGTTAGCAGAAACTCTGATCATTCCGTCGATTTTTCCGTCAGCTTTATCCAGTAGTTTTTGCTCTTCATTTATTTTATCATGGAAACGCTGCCGTTGTATAGGGGGTTTAATAGTATCATATGTTGCAAAAGCTGTTGCTGTGCAAACTAACAATAAGAGGATTAAAAAAGTATTTTTCATCATATAATTCAACTGCAAAGATGCTGAAATTTTGTTTAGGGTTGTATGGTGTGGTTTTTTGCTTAACAATTTGATAATATGCTTAAGCCCGTAGACTGATTTATTGATTATTGTTTAAGAGTATTTTTGCAAATCTTTATACGTATGAGTACTGTTAAAAAAATACTAATTGCTGATGATGAGCCAGACATACTGGAAATCATCCAGTATAACCTGGAGGCAGAGGGGTTTGAAGTGATTACTGCAAAAAATGGAAATGAAGCTATTGAAAAAGCGAAAAGAAACCTGCCAGATTTAATTATCCTGGATATAATGATGCCGGGTAAAACCGGTATGGAAGTTTGCAACCTGTTGCGTCAACAACCAGCTTTTAAAAGTACTCTTATTATATTTTTAACCGCATTAAGTGATGAAGGTACAGAGATAAAAGGCCTTGAAAGCGGCGCTGATGATTATCTTACTAAACCCATAAGCCCCAAGGTTTTGGTAAGTAAAGTAAATGCATTGTTCAGGCGGTTTTCAACAGGCGAACCCAAAGTAATAAGGGTTGGAGACCTGGAAATTGACCGTGAAAAATATATGATCAATTTTAAAGGCACTGATATTGTTTTAGCACGGAAAGAATTTGAATTACTGGCTTTGCTGGCAGGTAAGCCAGGCAAAGTATTTCTGCGCAACGAAATCTTAAATACTATTTGGGGTACCGAAGTTATTGTAGGCGACCGTACTATTGATGTACACATCCGCAAAATTCGTCAGAAACTAAATATGGACTGTATCAGTACAGTAAAAGGGGTGGGATATAAATTTGAAATATAGTTGATGGATTATGGCTGATAGTGAATAGTTATTTACTTTCGTAAAAGTTTTATACTATGAACTAAAAAATGCTCTCACAAAAAAACCTTTCTCCACAACAATTATCAGCACTTACAGCATTAATATTGTCGCTGCCTATTTCACTGGGTATTTTTATTTTTAAACCTTTATGGTGGGTAGCATTGGTTTCTTTTGTTATAATATTCTTAGGCAGTTTTGCATTAATATCCTACACGCTGCAAACATTTATTTACCGTAAAATAAAACTTATTTATAAATTAATCTATCAAACCAAAGCAAGCAAAAGAGAAGAGTTTTATTACAAAAATATTTTACCGCAAAAAGGTATTGATGAAGTAAGGGAAGATGTGGAAAAATGGGCCGAGCAACGAAAAGAAGAAATAGAACTGCTGCAGCAAAACGAGGCTTATCGAAAAGAATTTTTACAAAACCTGAGTCATGAATTAAAGACGCCCATTTTTGCCATACAGGGTTATGTGGATACTTTATTAAATGGGGCGCTGGAAAACACGGATGTAAATAAAAAATTTTTAGCCAGCACTTCCCGTAATATTGACAGGCTGGTAAACCTGGTGGATGACCTGGATGAAATATCTAAACTGGAAAGTGGTGAGCAACTGTTGTACCAGCAAAATTTTGTTATACAGGATCTGCTTAAAGAAGTGTATGAATCCTTAACCATTAAAGCAGAGGAAAAAGGAATCAAATGCATTATAAAAAAAGGCTGCGAACAACCACTTGCTGTTTATGCCGATAAAGAAAAAATACGCCAGGTATTTATAAATCTAATTGATAATGCCATTAAATATGGTAAACAAAATGGCACTATAGAAAGCAGTTTTTACCGGATAGATGGCAGAAGGATTTTGATTGAAATAAGTGACGATGGCTCGGGTATTGCAGAAGAACATTTACCCAGGATTTTTGAGCGCTTTTACCGTACCGACCTGGCAAGAAGCCGTAAAGTGGGTGGTAGTGGTTTGGGGTTAGCTATATGCAAACATATTGTTGAAGCCCACGGACAGGCCGTTCATGTACGTAGTAAAATTGATGTGGGTACTACCTTTGGTTTTACCTTGCAGAAAAAGAAGGATTAATTTTACAAGACGGATGTTCTCAATAATTAGCAGTTATTTTGTATTCACTGATTTTAAAAACTGCAAGGCCTCGGCAGAGAGTTTGGTACTGAATATTTTATTGTTTAATAAAAATGAAAAGTGCATGTATTGCACATCATTAAAACTAAAGTCAATATCCTGCAAAACTGCATCCCTTTTAAATATATGTATCGAGCCATCATAGCCGCATTTGTAATTTTCTGTTTTATCGGTTTCAACATAATCAGCAAGCATACTGATCTGGCTTTTATTTCTCAGCATCACCATATTGGTAACTGAATCAGCAGTACCATCACCTCTAAAATAGTTTATGGCCACACTATCAGCTCCAGCAATCACCTCTTTAATGCCCTTGGGTTTTGTACAGGAAAATAAAACCGGCAGTAACAGTAGTAAATATTTTATCATTTTTGTGTAAATATAAAAAAGTCACTCAAATGCAGAGTGACTTTTTATTTATTGAAAATTAATTATAAAAATAAAATTCATTTCAGGCTATTGCCTCCATAATCTGGGCATTTGCTTTTTTAGGCTGAAAAGAATACCAGCAAAGTACCAATAACAGGCTGGATAATTTAGAATCTAAGAAAGAGCGTGTTTTGCATGATCCACCTGTTATTGCTGCAGGAAAGTTGCAGGTAATCAGTGTTTCACTCATTGCTTCATTGTATACATTTAGTTCTCCATTATTATTTTCATTAAAAACATAACGGTATTTTTTATCTTCAATTTCTAAATAACCTTTTTGTGCACCGGGTTTTTCCAGCTCCAGCTTGCCCATTTTTATACCATATTCATTTTTAAAAATGGCTTTAGGAGTGAGCAATCCTTTTTTCTCAAAAAAGAAAAGACGTTTTCCTAAATTACTTACCATTCTTGCAATACGGGTGGTATTGCTAAATGAAATATCTGCTAATTTTTTATCAGCTTCCCACAATTCAAAGTTTTCGTTTGAAGTACTGTTGTTTACGCTAATCCATTTCATAAACTGTAGTTTTTGTGTGTGTTTAAGAGGATGTGAAAATAATTTGAAAATGGCTCAGTTTGTCACTGTGAAAAAGAATGTGATTTAAATGTGCATAGTAACAATTTGGTAACATTAATTTAACGGAGGAGTATAAACAAAAAAGCACCCAATAAGAATAAAGGGTGCGCTCAAGCATGAGAAAAACTTGCTTATTTGCTTAAGAAAACTTAATTAAATTTTGTCCAGCCTTTGTGCCAGGTAGCATCAACACCAGCGGGTGCTATTGCCCCACGGAAAGTAACTACAGAAAAACCAGTTAATTTGGCATCTGTAAAATTAGCGCCGGTTGATGCAGATGATGTTCCAAAAGGACCAAAATCAGGCAAGCTGTAATTAAATGGGTTTACAAACTTTGCGTCATCATTAGTAGTTAAAATGCTGTTGCCAAAATAAGGTGTAGTAAACCAGGCTTGTATTGAAGCAGTGGTTGCACCAGTTGGAGCTGATGTACTTGCTGCATAACTGATTGGAGTACCACAGCCTGCAATGATACAGTTCCTTATTCTTAATGAACTATCGTTGATGTTTAAATCAGTTGGGCTTCCTTTAGTTCCATCAATTAAGATACCGGTTGGCCATCCCAGGAAAACAGAATTAAAAATTGATTCTTTAGTGTTTCTTCTGATATGAGCACCAGCTAAAAATAAACTGCTGCCATTATTTGATAGTGTTGCTTTTGGTCCGATAGCTGTTATGTTACTAAACACTGCTGCTGTAGCAGGCGTAATTGTCGATCCGTTAGCATCATTATCACTTTCGAATGCTTCTGATTTAGAAATGTCAGCAATTGATGAATCTCTGATAATTAAACCAAACTGTACTTTACCACTAAATCCATTGTCGGTATCAAA
>JAYSTT010000044.1:0-10684 GCA_043719495.1 Ferruginibacter sp.
GCAAAGGCCAAGAACGAAGCGGCATTTATTTATACCAAAGAAAGTTATACTGAATCCCCTAATTTATATTATACAAGTGCATCAGTTGGGACTAATGTATTGCTTAGTGATATCAACCCACAACAAAAAGAATACAACTGGGGTACTGCCGAATTGTTCAAATGGAAATCTTACTCAGGAAAAGAAAGCGAAGGAATAATTTATAAACCCGAAAACTTCGATCCTAAAAAGAAGTACCCTATGATAAGTTATTTTTACGAAAAACTATCTGATGGTTTGTACAGTTACAACGCACCATCGCCAACGCCAAGCCGCTTAAATATTTCTTTTTTTGTAAGCCGTGGCTACGTGGTTTTTGCACCCGATATTTCTTATACCACCGGCCACCCCGGCAACGATGCGTATAATTATATTGTAAGCGGCGTAAGGGCAATTGTAAAATTAGGTTATGTAGATAGTACAAAACTGGGCCTTCAGGGGCAAAGCTGGGGCGGTTATCAAACGGCTATCATCATTACCAAAACAAAATTATTTGCAGCCGCATGGGCAGGCGCTCCCGTTGCAAATATGACCAGTGCTTATGGTGGCATTCGTTGGGGCACCGGCCTCAACCGCCAGTTTCAGTACGAAAAAACACAGAGCCGCATTGGCGCAACGCTGTGGGAAAAACAAGACCTGTACATCGAAAATTCGCCACTGTTTCATTTACCTAAAGTAACCACGCCCATGGTTATTATGAGTAATGATGCTGATGATGCAGTGCCCTGGTATCAGGGTATAGAAATGTTTACGGCTATGCGTAGGCTTAATAAACCCGTTTGGCTTTTAGTTTACAACAACGAAGCCCATAATTTAATTGAAAGAAAAAACCGTAAAGACATTCAAATACGGGAGCAACAATTTTTTGATTGGAAGTTAAAAGGCGAAAAGCCTGCCAAATGGTTAACCGATGGTGTGCCTGCAACACAAAAAGGAATTGATTGGGGGTTAAAGGCGGAGTAGTTTTTTTGTACCAAGCTTTGGTAATACTGTTGGGCTTCATTGGCAGAGTTTACCCTGAGGAACGAAGGGCACTCTTGTACAGTATAACTCTATTGGGCTTTTATTGCAGCGTAGAAAGACTGGTAGAGAAAATCATTTAGATCAAAGGAATTAAGGTATATAGTTTCGTATATTTACTTGTTGCCTGTAATGGCGAATTTGCGTAAACATATAAAACTTACTATTATGACAAATAATAATTTTTCCGGAGAGAAAGAGAATAAGTCTTTCTGGAATACTTTAACTGGTACAATAGTAAAAGTTACCGCATTAATTTCGGCAATCACTGGACTTATCTTAGCAGTTAATTCCTTTTTAAAAAGCAGTAATACTAAAGACCAGTCTTCGACTTCAATTTCTCCAGAACCTAAAAAGCCAGATTCAATCGGTATGCCACCTATTGCTCCTCATGTTTTTACACCGGCTGAAGTAAAAGATTTCCTGGACGCTGGCGCAAATGGAACTGTTGACATTTTAAAAATGGATTTAGATTTAGGCTTAAGCGCTGACATAAAATTAAATGACGGGAGAACGGCATTAGCCAATGCAGTACTTAACAATAAGCCTGAAGCCGTAAAAATTTTATTACAGCATCAAGCTGACCCCAATATTAAAGTAAATGAAAACTCTTATTTGATCATCGAGGCATCCTATGGGGGCTATACTGAAATTGTAGACTTATTGATAAAAAACCATGCAAATTTAGATGTGCGAAAAGAGGACGGTTCAGGGATTACAGCTTTAATGTTTGCTTGCATTAGAGGAAACAGAGAAATAGTTCAAAAATTAATTGATGGGCATGCTGACCCAAATCAAAAAGCTGGAGTGACTGGAGGTTCGACTGCAAGAAATTATGCAAATGAATTGCCTTCACCTATTAAGGAGGATATAATTGCCATACTTAATTCAGTTCAGGCACAATAATAATAGTGACAATTTTAAAATAAAATAATAGCCACTACAGGCAACAATCAGTTTTCGCCTTGGATTTCGTGGCACACGAAACTGACTCGTCCGCAGCCTTTGTGGGTATATCGCTTCGGTCTTCGCCACCGCTTGGTTTTCAACCAGCGGTGTATACTTCCTATGCAAATGGCGTATCAAAATAAAAGTAGAGTCTCCGCCTTGTTCGCACATGAAACAATTGCTTAAAAAACATTGTACCCAAAAAATCACAAACCGTTCCTCTGGAATGAAAATGCAATCATAATTGTTTCAGGTACCCACAAACCCTCCTACCGGCAGGCAGATGTTACGGTGGAGCAACTTACTAAAATTAAAGAAAAAGTTATGCTTACATTTGACTTGCATTGAAAAAAGTAAATTGCGATAAATATGCTTACCAACATCAACCCAAAACTACCCATGCGTAACAAAGCTATCACACGTAATTTTTATTTAAATAAATTAGGTTTTCAGAAATTTGGCAGTGCCGATTTTGATGGCTACCTGATGGTGCAAAAAGACAGTATCCAGATTCACTTTTTTGAGTTTAAAGAAATTGACCCTACTGAAAATTACGGACAGGTATATATCCGAACAGACGACATTGATCAACTCTATCAAACAATGCTGGATAAAAAACTAACCATACACCCTGCAGGGCATTTGCAAATAAAACCCTGGGGGCAAAAGGAATTTTCGATGCTTGACCCCGATAACAATTTGCTTACTTTCGGGCAGGGTTTGGTATAAATAAATTGTAAGCACAACTAATTATCATGACTTCTATTGTAAAGGCCTCAACGAAATACATTAATTATTTTAACTTTTTTTATTTGATCAGCACCTTCTATATTTATTATTGTTTTATTTTACTACTGTAAGGTTGCTATCCCTGTTGTTTTTTTGTAAATATTGCATCAAATCACTTTCGCTTAACTGGCTTACCCTTTTTACACTTACATGCCCAGTAAGTTCCTTGTATTTTTTTGTGCCATTAGTAGCAAATGGGCCATCCAGTGTTGTTTCGTTACCAATGTTTGCCAGGTCCAATACATTTAACTGGTGTATTTCTTTAATAGGAGGAGTGGGATAATTATTGTCGATATACTCATCATCCTGAAGCACTATTTTGCCATCCTTTGCCACACGAACTTTAATTTTTTTAATCTCGTAATATTTTTTTTCATTTATTAAACAGCAGGTATGCGAAAAGCCCGTATACTTTCCGTTGTCTTTACTTATCACAATTTCGTATTGATAAGATTGCTGTGTGGAATCGTTAAACATGGTTCCCTTCCAAAGGCCGGTAATATCCTGGCAAAAAGTAGTTAGGGGGAAACATAGTGCTACCAAAATGTGTATAAAATACTTCATAAGTACGGGTTTTAAAGGGGATTGTAACCTTAAACGTAAAAAGCTGTCATTTTATTTGACAAATTGTAATATTTATTTCCTCCATTTAATGTCTTTTTTCCTGCTTTACCTCATTCTGATAAGCAGTTAAAAGTGTAACTGTAATACCGTATAAAAAAGACTGCTTGTCAAACTTTGTGCAAGAACTAACTGATTGCTTTAATTATTGCCTCAATAAAAATTCCTCAAAAATTTGCAGTTAAATTATGTCCGAATTAATAGGAATAATCAATTTGGCTTAGTTTATTTCAGCAGGCTCGATAATATTTACAGGGTATAAAAAACGTAAGTAATAATAAATTTAGTTTCCATTTATTTTACTTTTACTCAGGCATTAAAAAAACCATCTGCCCTACGGCAGATGGTTTAAAATATCCTTACATTTATAATTTACATTAAATCTAAAGCCTTTGCAAAAAAGGTTACATTAAAAGGTAGTACCATCGAGCAATAAGATCCCATTGGAGAAAATAATACCAAGAAAAAACCAGCTACAGAAAGTAAAAATAATATCCAATAAAGGCCGGTTTTCTTTTTAGCTGTTTCCATTTTTTATTTTTTTGCAAATATAGGGCAGAAGAACATATTTGGTAAGTTTTTTACAAAAAAATTCTGCGATTAATAAATAAAAATAGCTGGTTGCCTATTTTTAATGTGTATTTTTTACATTTCGCCATAAAGGTTTTATATTGCTGGCTCTTAAAGAACGGGTTTAACTAATGACTATACATTTCTATTTACATTTTAATACACATTTTGGCCAGGCCATTTACGTTAGTGGCAATATTGGAGTACTTGGTAATGATGATTTAAACCAGGCTTTTGCCATTCAATATCTTAACGATCAATTGTGGCATGGCACAATTACGCTGGATCCCTTAACAGAAATGAATTCTGTTCGGTATAAATATATTTTAAAAGAAGAAGGAAAAGAAGATACAGTAGAATTTGGCGACGACAGGATTGTGGCTATTAACCAAATTAACGCAGAGGAGCTGGTACTTTTTGATACCTGGAATTATTCCGGCGAGATCGAAAACGCATACTTTACTCAGGCTTTTCAGGAAGTGTTATTAAAAACGCAGCCGTCCATTGCTGTAAAGTTTCGGGTAAATTATACACATGAGTTTAAAGTAAAAGCACCAATACTAAATGAGGGTGAAGTGATTTGTATTGCAGGTTCAGCCAGTGCGCTAAACAACTGGTTAACCCAAAAACCCATACTGCTTACAAAAAATAAAACCTGGTGGAAAATAAAACTTAATCTTATTAAAGAAACATTTCCTGTTGCGTATAAATATGGTATCTATAATATAAAAGATAAAAAATTTGTTGCGTTTGAAGCAGGCAGTAATAGAACATTATCCGGCGATGTAGTAAAAAAGAAGATTACTATTTGTCATGACGGATTTATAAATATTAAATACCAGCCCTGGAAAGGTGCTGGCGTTGCCATTCCGGTTTTTAGTTTACGAAGCAAAAATAGTTTTGGCACAGGAGAGTTTACCGATTTAAAATTACTGGTTGACTGGGCAAAAAAAACAGGGTTAAAACTTATACAGGTTTTACCACTTAACGATACTACTGCTACACATAGCTGGAAAGATTCTTACCCTTATTCGGCTATTTCTGCATTTGCATTGCATCCAATGTTTTTAAATTTAGAAAAAACAGCAGGCACAATATCTGCATCCATTATTAAGCCATTAAAAAAGAAACAGCTGCAATTAAATGCTTTGCCTGATATTGATTATGATAGTGTAATAAAATTTAAACTATCCGCAATAAATGAAATTTACCAAAGCCAGAAAGAAATTTTTAGAAACGATACAGCATACTTTGATTTTTTTGAACTCAACCGTCATTGGCTGGTACCTTATGCAGCGTTTTGTTTTTTAAGAGATAAATATCATACAGCTGAATTTAATAAATGGAAGAGCAATAGTATTTATGACGAAAATTTAATTCAGCGTTTGGTAAGCCCTTCACAAAAACATTACGATGATATTGCGGTACATTATTTTACCCAATATCACTTGTATTTGCAATTAAAGGAAGCAACGGCTTACGCACATAAAAACGGTATTGTTGTAAAAGGCGATATTCCCATTGGTATTTACCGAAATAGTGTAGATGCATGGATGGCGCCTTCTCTTTATAATATGGATACACAGGCCGGTGCGCCCCCTGATGATTTTGCAGTAAAAGGACAAAACTGGGGCTTCCCTACTTACAACTGGAAAGCTATGCAGGAAAATAATTTTACCTGGTGGCGCCAGCGCTTTGAGCAAATGAGTGAATACTTTGACGCTTTTCGTATAGATCATATTTTGGGATTCTTTCGCATATGGAGTATTCCTATACATGCAGTAGAAGGAATAATGGGCAGGTTTGTTCCTGCAATACCAATTCACATTAATGAATTTTTTGAAAAAAATATTTCATATAACTGGCACCGCTATTGTAAACCTTATATTACCGAAGGAATGCTTTACGAATTTTTTGGCGAAGAGGTGAATTATATAAAAGAACATTTTTTATACAACAATGAATTAAAAGAAGCCTTTAACACCCAACGAAAGGTGCAGGACCATTTTGCCGAACAAAATGACAACGAGAATAAAATTAAATATGGCCTTTTTAATTTAATAAGCAATGTAATTTTATTTGAAGAAGAAAATTCGCAGGGACAGAAGTTTCATTTTCGCATTGGAATGGACCAAACATTATCTTTCAGGGATCTGGATGAACATTCTAAAAATGCATTAAAAAATTTGTATGTGAATTATTTTTTCCGAAGGCAGGATGAATTTTGGAAAAAAGAAGCCATGCATAAATTGCCTGGTTTAAAACATAGTACCAATATGCTTATTTGTGGCGAAGACCTGGGCATGGTACCTGATTGTGTGCCTGATGTAATGCAACAGCTGGGAATATTAAGTTTAGAGATACAACGTATGCCTAAGGAAAAAAATGCAGAATTTTTTCATCCAAATGATGCACCATACATGAGTGTGGTTACACCCAGCACACACGATATGAGTACTATACGGGGCTGGTGGGAAGAGGATAGGGATAAAACACAGCGTTTTTATAATATCATAATGGGCCGCTACGGACAGGCACCTTATTTTTGCGAAGCATGGATAAACAGAGAAATTGTACTGCAGCATTTATATTCACCTGCCATGTGGAGTATCTTTCAATTGCAGGATTTAATGGGCATCAATGAAAGGCTGCGGAGAGAAAACCCGGATGACGAAAGAATAAATATACCCGCCAACCCCAACCATTACTGGAAATACCGTATGCACCTTACCTTAGAAGATTTACTAAAGGAAGAAGAGTTTAATGAAGAGGTGAAAAATTATGTTAGTGCAAGTGCAAGATAAAACTGTTATGTGAAGTAAAAGAATCTGGATACTCTTGCAGGTATATTGGTAAAAAAATGTTGCAAAAAAAATCTCCGCAACTTCTCTTTCAGTTAAAAAACTGTTTAAAATGTTGCGGAGAAAATATTGAAATAGGTTATTTATAAACCTGCCAATAATTCTGTAGCCATTTTTACATAATCATCATTTTTAGCTTTTATAGCTAAATCTTTGCAGGTAATTGCAGCTGCTTTGCTGGCAATTTTGTCGCCCAATTTTTTATGAATACGAGCTTTTAATAAATACATCCAAAAAGCTTCTTTATTAGTTTCAAGAGCTTTGTTTACCCAACCCAAGGCCTGGTTTAAATCTTTACCATTATCATAATAGTAAGAAGCAGCATTAAAATAAGGTTTGTTATCCTTGTTCATTAAATTGTCAATTTGTGCCATAACTTTTGCATCGGTACCTGTTGTTATTGGAAACTTTACATAGGTATTCTCCCACATTAATTCCACATTGCAACTGCTGCCGGTAATATCGGCAAAATTGATGGTAAAATTTTCTATCATAGATGTTGTGGTACTTACATCCGCATCTACACGTACCACATCGTTTTCGGGCTTGTAATCAGAAGGCTGATTAACGGTAACATCTTTGGAAATAATAATGATCCATTTGTTAGCATCAGGTATAGTAAGCATACCATATTTACCTGCTTTAATTGCTGTACCACCGATGGTTACATCTTCGCTAAAAGTAAGCGTAGTGGCAGCATTGGCACCAGTGCGCCATACTTTTCCAAAAGGTACCAGGTCGCCCATTACTTTTCTGCCTTTTTTTGCCGGGCGGCTGTAATTTAATTCAATTGAACCCACACCGAAATTTTGCTTCACTATTTGAGTTGGTGATGGTTGAGGCGTAGTTAATGTTTGAGCTTTTAACAGTGTTAATGTAAACACAGCACTCATAATCATAATTATTTTTTTCATATTAGTATTTTTAGGAGCAAATGTAAGGAATACCTGTATACAAAAAGAGAGCAACTTTCGCTACTCTCAATTTGTATTGTTTATGCAATTTAAAAACTAAACTATTTTTTAGGCATCAACACAGCATCAATAACATGAATAATACCGTTGCTTCCAGTAAGATCTGCAGCAGTTACATTAGCGCCATTAATCATTACCTTGCCATCTTTAATAGATACTGTTAATTCGCCACCCTGTAAAGTTTTTACTTTCTGGCCATCTTTTAAATCAGCAGCTTTTACCGCACCTGCTACAACATGGTAAGTTAAAATTTTTGTAAGATCAGCTTTCTTTTCCGGGGTAAGCAAACTCTCCACTGTACCAGCCGGTAGTGTACTAAATGCAGCATTGGTAGGCGCAAATATGGTAAAGGGGCCAACACCTTTAAGTGTTTCTACAAGGCCGGCAGCTTTTACAGCAGCCACTAAAGTGCTATGGTCTGCAGATCCCATTGCTATGTCAACAACATCTTTTGGTGCTTCTACTGGCTTAGCCATAGTGTCTTCTTTTACCACCGGGGTTGTAGTTGTTTCTTCTGCCTTCTTTTCGCCTTCGCTATTACAAGCTGTAAGCATAACAGAAGTAATTGTAATAATTGCAAACAATGATAGAATGTTCTTTTTCATAATAATTTTTATTTTTTTTACAACAACATCAGAAGCAGATAAAGGTTTAGCATTTATAAAGTAATAACCCATAATTTTTTATTTGTTTATTTTTATCATCTTTTACTGGTTGTTTAATTAAACAACCAGCAAAAATTTTATTTAAACATTGTTTCATCAATTTTTTATTGTGGGCCAAATTTATTTTGGGAGAGAATAGCCGTTCAAAATTTTGTTTAAGATTTACCAGATTATTTCAACAATTTAAAAACAGATTAAAATATCTTTGCCGTAAATAAAAAAACCTTTCTTATGAGTATAAAAAATATTACATCAATAGCTGTTGTTAGTCTGGTATTAATGAACTCCTGTATTAGTAAAAAATTATTTAAAACTGAACAGTTAAAATATACTGAACTGCAAAATCAATACAGCAACCTGCAAAGCCAGTTAAAAGAATGTAACGATTCTACTGCAGCTGGCACCAGGCAAAAAGCAGTATTGGAAAATGAAGTAGCCAGCCTTAAAAAGCAAATTGATTACCTGAACGCCAATAATTCACAGGCTTTAAAACAACTGGAAAATTTATCGGTTATCAGTTCCTCGCAGGCCGAGAGCATAAAAAAATCGCTGGATAATATTGGCGCCAAAGATGCTTATATTCAAAATCTGCAGTCTTCATTAAATAAAAAAGATTCACTTAACCTGGCGCTGGTTACTAATTTAAAAGGTGCAATTGGTAACCTTGAAGATAAAGACATCAACATTAAGGTTGATAAAGGGGTGGTGTACATTGATATTTCGGATAAGCTGTTATTTAAAAGCGGCAGTTACGAAGTGGCCGACAGAGCCAAAGAAGTTTTGGGGAAAGTTGCTGCTGTTTTAAAAAATCAACCAGATATTGAATTTATGGTGGAAGGACATACTGATAATGTTGCTTATAAAGGCAGTGTTTTAATTGATAATTGGGACCTGAGTGTAAAGCGGGCCACTTCTGTAGTAAGGATACTAAAAGACCAGTATGGTATTGAAGCTTCTAAAATGACGGCAGCGGGCCGGGGAGAATTTTTGCCTGTTGCAGATAACAGCACTGCTGATGGAAAAGCTGCTAACCGCAGAACAAGGATTGTTATTCTGCCGCAATTAGACCAATTTTTTAAATTACTGGAAACAAAATAAAATATTTTAGTAGTAAGGAATTCTAAATTATTGTTTGTAAGCAACAACTCCAGTTTTTTTTTATGGGCTTGCCCTGAATTTTGTTATTTATACAACTTTACTGGAAGATTCTTTTGGACTTGCTAAGCAGAAGTTGCTTATTTTTAAAATTATAAGAATATTCTTTTGAAGATATTTTCAGTTTTCTTATCTTCATGATTCCTTAATAACCCCCCATTATTTTTTAGGATTAATAACCCGTTTTCTTTTACCCTTTTGTTTACAGCATGCACAACAGTTTTTTGTTACTGTTTTATGGCTGAAAAATAAAAACTCCTGAACCTGTAATTGGTATTGTAATTATACTTACTTAAACTATTGTTTGATATGGGAAACGAAAAATTAAAAAGAAAAGATTTTTTTAAAAGTATTACCAGCCTTACAACAAATGTTGCTGATGTAGTGGATGATAGCCCGCCAGGCGATCCAGATCCATTGTTTGAAAAATATGCCAGGAAAACTTTAAGCGGCAGGTACTACAGCCAAAATGTTGAAGTACCTGATATTAATCACGAATTGCTGCGGGTGGGTAATGTACTCAGCGGGCTGGCACCTTATACAGGTGTGTGGACGGTATGGGAAGTAACTCAACTATTACGCAGAGCAGGGTTTGGAGTTAAAAAAGCAGACCTGGATGCTTTGCTTCTTTTAACTCCTTCTGCGGCAGTAGATGCTTTACTAAATATTAGTGCACCAACAATTCCCTCTGCCACACCTCTTAATAATTATCAAAATACTTTGCCTGATAGCGGAGGTATTGCTTTAGGGGCAAGCTGGACATCAAATAATCTTACCTATGTAAATGCAAACGACGGAACCAATAATTACTACAGGCAACTCAGCCTTACCAGCTGGAGTTGGGGACTGTGCATAAACGATGGTACAACCATACGTGAAAAGATGACACAATTCTGGTATCATTTTATTCCGGTAAATTTTGATGATATAAGAAATCAGCAGAATAATTCTTCCACCATGGCCAGTGATTATATGAGTTTGTTAAGAGCCAATGCACTGGGTAATTTTAAAACCTTAATAAAAGCTATTGCAAAAACACCGG
>JAYSTT010000431.1:0-2869 GCA_043719495.1 Ferruginibacter sp.
AGTAATGCAGCCAATTATTTACCCATTGCGTTGCAATTAATTTTTGCTGTTGGTTTAATTGCCACCATCATTGTATTATCTGACTATTTAGGGCCAAAAAGAAAAACCAGCGACAAACTCCAGAATTTTGAAAGTGGTATTGAAATAAAGGGTAATGCCCGTCAGCCAATGGCCATCAAATACTTTTTAGTGGCCATTTTATTTGTGTTATTTGATGTGGAAGTTATTTTCTTTTATCCTTATGCGGTAAATTTTCGTGAGTTAGGCAAAGAAGGATTTATTGCAGTAGCCATGTTTGTAGGTTTATTTGTGGCTGGGTTTATTTATATTATTAAAAAGGGAGCTTTGGATTGGGAAGACTAAGTAGAATATTGAATGGCGAATATATACTGTTGAATGGCATTAGGTTTAGCAACATTCCATATTCAACAATTATAAATAAAAAATTATGAGTCGTCCGGTACAATATAACAATCATGTAAAATTCGAAGGTATTCCTGAAGGATACATGGGCGAAGGGTTTATGGCTACCAATTTTGAAAAAGTAGTTAGTCTTGCCCGAAAAAATTCTATCTGGCCTTTACCTTTTGCCACATCCTGCTGCGGTATTGAGTTTATGGCAACTGCTGCCAGCCATTATGATTTAGCCAGGTTTGGTGCTGAGCGAATGAGTTTTTCTCCCCGTCAATGCGATTTAATATTGGTAATGGGAACCATTTCAAAAAAAATGGGCCCTGTACTTCGCCAGGTTTATTTGCAAATGGCAGAACCCCGTTGGGTAATGGCAGTTGGTGCATGCGCCAGCAGCGGCGGAATATTTGATACCTATTCTGTTTTACAGGGAATTGACCAGGTAATACCTGTAGATGTTTATGTGCCGGGTTGTCCGCCAAGGCCCGAAGCAATACTGGATGGTTTTATGAACATACAAAAATTAGTAAATGCAGAAGGATTGAGAAGAAGGCATAGCGATCAATACAAGGAATTGCTGGCAGGGTACGGAATACAGTAAAAAGAATAAAGTCGCAAGCTTCAAGCTACAAGGAAGTTTGCAATGTTTACCTGAAACTTGTAGCTTGAAACTTGAAGCTAATGCTAACCAACGATACAATAAAACAAAAACTAACTGAAAAATTTGGCGACCAGCTTATCAACTGGCAGGAACCTTACGGTATGTTAACTTTTACTGCCACCAAAGACCTCAATATAAAAGTGATGCAATTTTTGTATGATGACGCAGAACTGCGGTTTCAGTTTTTAACTGATTTACAGGCGGTACATTATCCTGATAGAAAAGGAGAAGAACTGGCGGTAGTTTATCATTTGCACAATTTGGTAGATAATGTAAGAATACGTTTTAAAGTATTTACTGATATTGCTAAGCCCGACGTATTTACCGCAACTTCATTATACCAGTCGGCTAATTTTATGGAAAGAGAAACCTATGATTTTTTTGGGGTGAATTTTGTGGGCCATCCTAATTTAATAAGGATATTAAATGTGGATGAGATGGATTATTTTCCGATGAGAAAAGAATTTCCGTTGGAAGACCAGACGAGGATAGATAAGGATGATGAGATGTTTGGGAGGTAACAGCCCCTCCTATCCTCCCCCAAGGGAAGGGAAAAGGAGAAGATTGATACGAAGGTTGATTTTGTGCTTTTAGCTCCGTAAGAGCGGCAGTTTGATAGAAAAAAAATAATAATTTATTAAAGCCCCGTAAGGGCGAAAGTTTTTTGCAAAACATGATTCGTAAAACACAATTAAATTTCAACAACGATTTGCTGTAAAAGAGTGCGACGCCAATGAAGTTGAACAAAGAAAAAATGCTGGTAACAAAAATATTTTTAACATAACATAATCACCCTCCCCCTTTGGGGGAGATGGAGGGGGCTATATGACAGACACATCACATATTTTATTACCGGAAGGCTCGATAGAAAAGCAAACCACTACGCTTAACCTTGGGCCAACGCATCCTGCAACGCATGGTGTGTTTCAAAATATTCTGGAGATGGATGGCGAGCGTATCTTAAAAGCTACTTCCACCGTTGGATATATACACAGGGCCTTTGAAAAATTAGCTGAACGCAGGCCCTTATATCAAATTACTCCCATCACCGACAGGTTAAATTATTGCTCATCACCCATTAACAATATGGGCTGGCATTTAACCTGCGAAAAATTATTGGGTGTAAAAACGCCCAAACGTGTTGATTATTTACGCATCATCATCATGGAGTTGTCACGTATCAGCGACCATTTAATTTGTAACTCCATTGTGGGTGTGGATAGTGGAGCTTTCTCAGGATTTTTATACCTGATGCAATACCGAGAATTAATTTATGAAATATATGAAGAAATATGTGGCTCCCGCCTTACTACTAATATTGGGCGTATTGGCGGGTTTGAAAGGAATTTCACCAATACAGCATTTGAAAAACTTGAACAATTCTTAGCTACCTATCCCAAGCAGCTGAAAGAGTTTGAAAACCTGTTTACCCGTAACAGGATATTCATGGAGCGTACAATTGGCTGTGGGCCTATCTCTGCCGAAAGGGCGATGAACTATGGTTTCACCGGCCCCAATTTAAGAGCGGCCGGTGTTGATTATGATATAAGAGTTCACAGCCCTTACAGTTCTTACGAAGAGTTTGATTTTAAAGTGCCCGTTGGCACTACAGGTGATTGTTATGACCGCTACCTTGTTCGCAATGAAGAAATGTGGCAGAGCCTTAGCCTGATAGAACAGGCTTATAAAAAAGTAAAAGAATTTAAAGGCACCGAAGCAGAAGTGTTTCATGCCGATATACCTGCTTACTATTTGCCGGAAAAGAAAGATGTATATACCAAGATGGAAGCGCTGATT
>JAYSTT010000432.1:0-6961 GCA_043719495.1 Ferruginibacter sp.
GGTTAATAAGTACTACATGACTGTAAAACACGATTTCCCTTATTTTTGCGTTAATAACAAAAAGGACTAAATGCAATTTGCAAAAGGAAAATTGATAGCGATAGGTGGTGCAGAAGATAAAGGAACTGAAACAGACAAAGTAGATTATAACCGCAACAACCTCAACTTTTTTGAATTAGGGATACTCCGCAGAATAGTGGAGGAAGCCGGGGGGCCTCTAAGCCGTATAGAAGTTATTACTACTGCCAGCACTATTCCCTACGAAGTGGGAGATAATTACCTGAATGCTTTTGGAAAAATTGGATGCACCAATATCGGTTTAATGCATATCCGCAACAGGGCTGATACTAATGATACTGATTATTTGCAAAGAATAAAAGAATGTGACGCCGTTATGTTTAGTGGTGGTAATCAATTGAGGCTAAGTGTAACTGATGGGGGCACCAAATTTTTATCTATTATTAAACAACGTTATCAGGACGAAAATTTTCTTGTAGCGGGTACTTCTGCCGGTGCAATGGCCATGAGTAAAACAATGATTTACGAGGGCAATGCTGCAAAGGCACATCTTAAGGGGGAAGTTAAAATGACAACGGGTTTAGGTTTTATCGATTCTGTAATTATTGATTCTCATTTTGAAAAAAGAGGAAGATTTGGAAGGCTGGCACAGGCTGTGGCCTGTAACCCCAGTTGTATTGGTATTGGTTTAGGAGAAGATACAGGAATGCTGATAACTGAAGGTAATAAAATGGAAGCCATTGGCAGCGGCTGTGTTATTATACTTGACGGGCATGATGTTAGTTTTAGTAATATTGCCGATATTCCTGATGGTAATCCTTTTAGCCTGGAAAACCTGAAAGTGCATATTTGTGAAAAAGGAAATGGCTATTTGGTAAACGAAAGAAAATTCATTCCAGAGGTTAATGAAGAGGCCGTAGTAAAGAAACAGGTTGATGTGGAATAGTCAGTTACAGAAATTATAATACAGGGCACTTTTTTTTGGTGCTTTTTTTATTTACCTTGATAAAAATAATTGCAATGAAAAATTTAGTAATACTTATTAGTTTAATTTCAATTACAGCTTTTATAACTGTGCCAAAAAAGCAACACATCATTTTCTTTGGCGATTCTATAACTCAGGCAGCTGTAAACCCCGGGGGATACATCATGCGTATAGATAGTATGTGTAAAGGTGAAGGACAAAAAGAAAATTATGAATTTACAGGAGCAGGCATTAGCGGCAATAAAATATACGATCTGTATTTGAGAATGGAGGAGGATGTACTGGCAAAAAATCCGGATATGGTATTCATTTATATTGGAGTTAATGATGTATGGCATAAAAGTACATCAGGCACTGGTACGGATGTGGATAAATTTGAAAAATTTTATTGGGCAATAATAAAAAAATTAAAAGAAAAAAGTATAAAAATTGTATTGTGTACTCCTGCAACAATAGGCGAGAAGACGGATTTTAGCAATAGCCAGGATGGCGATTTAAATGAATACAGCAAAATTATCCGTGGGCTTGCAGCAAAAAATACTTTACCAATTGTAGATTTAAGAAAACTTTTTTTAGAATATAATCTTAAGAATAATACTGAAAATAAAACCAAAGGAATTCTTACAACTGACGGGGTGCATTTAAATGCAAAAGGCAATCAGTTGCTGGCGGATGAAATGTGGAAAGTGATAAAAGCTAATTAATTAGTTCTGGTATTAGAACTTGCCACTGTTGTAAACCGTGATTTAATTTTTAAGAACCGCTTCTCAAAATATTCATACGACAGCCATGCTAATAAAATGGTTAAACCCACTACAAATAGGTAAATACCTGTGTATTTTAGAAAAGGAGGTAGTTTAATATCTTTAAGCAATTTTGCAGCTAAAAAAATTACCAGGGGATGAATAACATACATGCCGTAGGAAATTTTACCCAGAAAATCGCAAACCTTAATATCCAGGTTTATTAACCTGTTTTTTATAGTGATTTGTCCTATAATAAGTATAACGGTTATTATACTTACAATTTCATGATCAATTACTGAAGCAATATGAAAACTATTGAGTAGTAAAAGTAATACAACAAACCAGGCAACTGCCTGTGCCATTTTTGACCCCGAAATTTTTAAAAACAGTTTGTGCCCGTTAAAATAATAAATAGCACCAAGGCTACCAATCAACATACAATCAAAACGTATTACTGAAAAGCTGGCTGCAATTATGGAGTGCATGTAGAAAAAATGAAAAAAACATTTCAATGCAATGAAAATTACAATAAATGCAATAACAAAATACTCCAGCCTTGTTTTAATTTTTTTTACAACCCAGGGCCAGAATAAGTAATACTGTTCTTCCACCCCCAGTGACCAGTAATGGCGTAAAAAGGGTAAAGTTACTTCGGCTATGTGTGGAATATTTTCCAATATAAATGGAACATTGGCGGCAAAAAATACATAAGTTAAAAGGATACCGCCATTAAAGTGCATACCGAAATAAAAAATGAGGATCAACACAATAATAAGGTACAGGTAATACAGCGGCCATATCCGTAATATTCTGCGGATATAAAAGTTTTTGATATTAATATCCTGCTGCTTTTTTTCGGCAAGTAGTAAATAGGTAATTAAAAAACCACTTAAACAAAAAAATATGGTAACCCCAAATCCTGCCATTACAAAGCCTTTTGGTGATCCATCTGCAAGGGTGCCAAAAATGTATGGGCTTAAATTAAATTGGCCAAAATCCTGGGTTAAATGAAAAACCACTACCGATAATGCCGCCAAAGCCCTTAAGCCGTTTAACCCCGGAAAGTATATTGGTTTGTTGGGGTTCATTTAAATCGGTTAGGTTTTATCATGCATCAAATTGCTAAATTATTTTAAAATGGTTAGCAGGCAAATTACTTGCAGGTAACCAGATAATAATTCCTTCGGCCTTTTTGAATAAGTAAATATTTATTATACAGCAATAGCGCTCTTTCAATTTTTAAATCAGTGCTTTCCACTTTTTTTCTGTTAATACTTAACCCTCCATTCTGAATCATCTTTCTGGCTTCTCCTTTACTTGGGAAAATAGCTGTATCGACTAAAAAATCAATTACAGCAACCCCTTCATTTATTTTAGCTAAGACGTAATTGCTTTTTACAATTCCTTCAATTGCCGACAGATCTTCTTCACTTAAATCTTCGGCAGCAGCATTTTGATTGGTAAACAATTTTTCTGTGGTTTCAATAGCTTTATTGTATTCATTTTCTCCATGAACAAAAACAGTAATTTCTTTTGCCAGAACTTTTTGTAAAACTCTTTTAGCAGCATCCTGTTTATGATCGGCTATTAATGCATCTATATTTTTTTTATCTAGAAAAGTAAAAATTTTTATCCATACTTCTGCATCAATATCGTTGGCATTAAGCCAAAACTGGTAAAAATGATAGGGTGACGTTTTGCCGGCATCTAACCAAATATTTCCTTTTTCTGTTTTACCAAATTTTCCTCCATCAGCCTTTTTAACTAACGGACAGGTAAAAGCAAATGCCTCACCAGCATCTTTTTTTCTAATTAATTCGGTACCGGTTATAATATTGCCCCATTGGTCGCTACCACCCATTTGCAGTTTACAGTTTTTATTTTTGTACAACCAGTAAAAATCATAGCCCTGTACCAACTGGTAAGTAAATTCTGTAAAGCTCATTCCCGACTCACCTTCTAATCTTTTCTTTACACTATCCTTTGCCATCATGTAGTTAACAGTAATATGTTTGCCCACATCTCTTATAAAATTTAAAAAAGAAAAATCTTTAAACCAATCGTAATTATTGGCCATTTCAGCAGCATTGGGCTTACTGGAATCAAAATCTAAAAACTTTTCTAACTGGGCTTTTACGCAGGCTACATTATGGTTTAAGGTTTCTTCGTTTAATAAATTACGTTCTTCACTTTTACCACTTGGGTCGCCTACCATGCCAGTAGCACCACCAACAAGTGCAATGGGTTTATGCCCTGCTTTTTGTAAATGAATTAATAAGATAATGGGTACTAAACTGCCTATATGTAAGCTATCGGCAGTAGGGTCAAAGCCAATATAAGCAGTAGTCATTTCTTTATTCAACTGTTCTTTGGTACCCGGCATTATATCCTGTATCATGCCCCGCCATTGTAATTCTTCAATCAGATCTTGCATAAAAATTATTTATAAAAACTTATAACTTACTATTTACGTAATTAATCAGATGATTTTTTTTTGGCAAAAATGCTTATAAAAAATGATAAAACCACATGTTTAACCTGCCAGAAAACAATTCAGAATTTCAAATGTTAATCAGTTTTCTTTATTTAGAATAAATTATTCCTGTAAAAGCATCTCTTTGTTTAATAAAAGGGTCTTTTATCTTTGGCAAAGAAAACTATAGAAAATATATTGCATTAGTTAAATATATAATCACTAATTTTATTTAGAATATTAGCACAATTTACCAAGTATTAATACGTTTTAAGATTTATATCCTATAAAAGTCACTAGCTAACCCCTAAAGATATTATGAGAATTTATTTAAAAACAGGTTTATTATTATTGTTATTCTGGCCAGTAATAAGTTTTTCTCAATTCAGAAAATACTCCAACGAATTTTTGAATATTGGCGCAGGTGCAAGAGGCCTTGCTATGGGTAGTGCACAAGTTGCTTCTGCCAAAGATGCTACAGCGGGTTATTGGAATCCGGCCGGTTTGGTGGGTGTAAAAGATAAGCCTAATCTTAATTTGATGCATGCTGAATATTTTGCCGGCATTGCTAAATACGATTATGCGGCATTAGCCATTCCGGTAAATGATAACAAAAGAACTATCGGTATATCTGTACTTCGTTTTGCCATTGATGAAATACCCAATACACTTTTTTTAGTGGAACCTGACGGCAGTATTAACTATAACAATATAAAAACTTTTTCGGTGGCCGATTGGGCAGTGTTACTTTCATTTGCACAAAATATAAAAGCAACAGAAAATAAAAGTATAAGCTTTGGAGCCAATGCAAAAGTAATTTACCGTAAGGTGGGTAGTTTTGCCACTGCATGGGGCTTTGGTTTTGATGCCGGAATACAAATGCATGGCAAACATGGTCATTTTGGCGTGGTTGCAAAAGATATTACCACTACTTTTAATGCCTGGTCTTTTAAATTTACCGACAAGGAAAAAGAAGTTTTATACCTCACTAAGAACGAAATACCGGTAAAATCTACAGAACTTACCGCACCCCGCGTTATAATTGGCGGCGGTTATACTTTTAAATTAAGCAAAGCTGTAAACCTTATGGCCGAAGCCAATTTAGATGTAACTTTTGATGGTAAAAGAAATACCGTGCTTAACAGCAATACTGTAAGTGTAGACCCCCGTTTTGGTTTAGAAGCAAATATTAAAGAGGTGTTTTTTGTAAGGGGAGGCATTAATAATTTTCAACAAACGTTAGCAGAGAGTGATACCTTAAACCAAAAAAAAGTTTGGATATACCAGCCCAGTGTTGGTGCAGGGTTTAAAATAAAAAATGTAATGATAGATTATGCATTTACAAACCTTGCCAATCAGTCAAATCCGTTATATACTCATATTTTTTCTTTAAGGGTAAACCTTGTAAAAAAAGAAAACGACTAAAAAGAAACAGAACCTGTTATGAAAAAATTTTTATTTACTTCCATTGTTTTGTTGCTTGCATTTGCAGGTTTTTCTCAGTTAAACAACAGCTGGATAGACTATAATAAAACCTACTATAAGTTTAAAATTTCTGCCGATGGAGTATGCCGCATACCTCAACCATCATTAGCAGCAATTGGTTTGGCAGGTACCCCGGCACAACATTTTCAGCTTTGGCGTAATGGCAAGCAGATAAGAATATATACATCTGTTGCAACTGGCACTATGGCCAATACAGATTTTATAGAGTTTTGGGCGGAAATGAATGATGGCAAGGCGGATAAAACTTTATACCTGGATACAGCTTATCAGTTAGATGATAAATACAGTATGTTTTCCGACACGGCAAATTATTATTTAACGGTAAATGCTGCAACCGCAAATTTAAGGTATGTACAAACTGCAAATCCTATAGCAGGAAATGTATTGCCAGCAGATGATTATTTTATGCGTAGGTTGGAAAAACATTATAATTTAATACTGAACAGGGGGTATGCAGCCATTATAGGGGAGGCTGTATTTTCATCTTCCTTTGACAGGGGTGAAGGATGGACAAGTAATGATATTGCACCCTGTTGCCCGCTAAGCAATATTTTTACAGGTATAAATAAATACAGTGCAGGCCCTGCCAACAGTGTAATGTTTACAGTTGCAGCATTTGGCAGTACTTTTTTAACCCGCAGCCTTGATGCAACAATAAATGGCGTATCTGTTTTGCCTAATCCCAACCCAATGCCTTATTTCAGTTATCATAAAGATACTGTTAGAAATTTGCCTTTGAGTTTATTAACCAGCCCATCATTTATAGGAACAACTATTAAAGGTACTAACTCATCGGATAGTGCACATGACCGCATAGTTGTAGCTACTTACTCGGTTACCTACCCCGCAACTTTTAATTTTAATAACGAAAAGAATTTTTATTTTGAATTAGCAGCGTCAGTAACAGGTAATTACTTAGTGATTGATAATTTTAATAGTAACGGGCTGGAACCGGTATTATACGATATCAATAATGGACGAAGGTACCTGGGTGATATTAGTACAGCAGGTAAAGTAAAATTTGTTTTGTCAGCTTCAACTGACCCTAATCGTAAATTTTATCTCATAAGCCAGGATGCGTCAAATATAAATAATATTACTGCAGGCATTACTACTAAAACATTTCAAAATTTATCCATTGCATCCAACCAGGGCGATTATATTATAATCAGTAATCCTGTATTATATAATAACGGCAGTGGTGTGGATTATGTGGAACAATATCGTCAATAC
>JAYSTT010000433.1:0-2868 GCA_043719495.1 Ferruginibacter sp.
GCTCCATAAATATTTGGGTGAACTGTATTGTTTGGGTCATAACTAAAGCCCAAACTTTTAAGAATTCTACCGTAACCTGTTTTGCCAGTTCCGTTTTCTCCATAAATTACAGTTATATTTTTACTGAATTTTAAGGTCTGATTTTTTGCAAGTTTATTTACTCCTGTGATGTCTGATAAGGTTTCTAACTCTATTATTTTATCGGTTGGAACATAGTTTGGTTTTGTCGCTGTAAGTGTAGGTAGTCCCGTGTGTAGATTTATCGACTGTAAAAAGTAATTGAAAACTTGGTTTCTGTCGGCTGGCAGTAAATTACTTTCAGTGCTTACGATTTTGTCAATTAGTAATTTGCTCCATTCTCCATTACTTTCAGCCCACTCCCAAAGGAAGTCCACAATTTGCTTTTTGTTTGTTGTCGTAGAAGCCATATTTTTTGTTTGTCAGTTTGTTGTTAGCACGGTCTCCTTACAATGAGGCATAACAAGCCTCGACTTGGTCGTCGTTTCTGAAAGAGTTTTCTCTTGAAAGAAATGCGTCCAAGTTGGAGATGTCGGAAGTCCTGAAAGGACTTTTGTCATCGTCCGACGTAGTCGAGGCTTGATGTGGAAAAGACGAAGGATTTTCCACATCGTTCCGCCGCTTCTCGTCAGTTGCGAACTTCGTAACCGTTTATTTTCCACTAAGATAATATTTCTTGCGGAACGCAAACGTGAATCTACCACAAAATTCGCAATTGCGCCAAACGTCAGTTCGTCTAAAAACCTTTCTATCCAAACCTTGTTCCACTATCTAATTCAAATATACTACTTTTCAACCACGTATTAAATACGGTTTAAAAAAATCAGTTTGTTTTTTCTGAAATATAAACAGGCTAATAATGGCTTTATAATGGTTGTAAAACGCCCGAAAAACAAAGTCAAGCATCTTTAAATACTTTTTCAGTAGATTAGAATCAATCAGATTAAAAATTCGTCTCAGGTTGTAGGCGCAGAAAATCAGTCCCACATCGGCAGATGCGTGTTTGATGGTTTTTTTGGTCATGATATAATAAAAGTCCCATTGTCGTTTTATGACACCGTAGGGATGTTCTACAATGGCTTGTCGCCTGCGATAGATTTCATAATTGTTTTGAATTCGTACTTTGTTCTGATAGATTAAATCGGCATGCTCAGAGCGTTCCAAGAGCCTTCCTTTTTTGTTAAGGGTGCACCGCGAGAAGTATTGACAAGACAAGCAGGCACTAGTTTTGTAATGCTTCATTTTGGTTATAGATTTGCCATTGGTCTTGTTGTACCAATTCCCGTTGGAGGTTAGAGTTTGGGTAGCAGGACAAGTGTAGGAGTCTGATTCTTTATCGTAAAGAAAATGTTCTACGTCAAAGGCGGTATCAGGGGCGTGCGAAGCCACATCGGGTATGGCTACCAAGACGTCTATTCCCAACTGGTGTGCATAGCTAAATTCACTTCCGGTATGATACCCTTTATCGTAAATGGCAATAAAATCAGTGTGTCCCAAAATGGTTTTGGCTCTGCGTAGCATACCGCCCATGGCTTTAGAATCATTTTGGTTAGTCACCTTAAAATCAATAGGAATATTGTGCAAGGCATCTACTGTGGTTTGTACTGTATAGGCTACTTCAGAGATGTTGTTACGAGTCATGATTTGTCGACTCTCAGGGTCTGAAGTGGAGATTTGCGTCACACCAGTAGTGTCAATCGTGTTTTGATAGTCACTGTATTTTTGTTTTTGAAGGGTGTGTTTTTTAATTTTAGTTTCTATGATTTTCTTCTCAGATTCATCACCATCTTCTTTAGCTAAGGCTTGCTGATATTGTTCGAGTTTTGCGTCTATATAGGCGATATGACGTTGAATTTTGGCAGGATTAAAATTGTTTTTCTTAGAATTTTGTGCTCTTAATTTGGTACTATCACCAGCTACCAATCTCCCGCCAATTAAATTAAAGTGATGGGCTAAGCTTACTGTGGCTTGAAAGACTTTTGCTATAGCTTTATGATTATTTTTTCTAAAATTGGCAATGGTATTATGATCGGGAACAAGCCCTTTTAGCAACCAGATTACTTCGATGTTTCGGGCACATTCTTTTTCCAATTCACGAGAAGAACGGGTTCTGTTGAGATACCCGTACAAGTACAATTTCAACAAATCAGCAGGATGATAGGCAGGTCTTCCATTTTCTATGAACTCGGTTTTAAACCCTAAATCCTTCAAGAGAAGACTCTCGACGAAGAGGTCAATGATACGAACGATATTTTCTGGGGAAATAGATTGTTCTAAACAAAAAAACTCAGTTTGATTGCGGTCTTTACCAATGATAAATTTACTCATAGTTGCTTGTTTTACAGCAATGAATATACGAAAAAGCCATCAAACCACCAAATAAAAAGCATGGTTTGTTTGAGAAAAAGAGTAATAAATAAGGAAGAGGTTTTTAGACAGTTTGACGTTCCGCCGCTTCTCGTCAGTTGCGAACTTCGGAACTTTTTATTTTCTGTTAAAGATAAAAATTCTTGCGAAACGTAAACGTGAACTGACCACAAAATTCGCAATTGCGAGAAACGGCTGTTAGGCACAGTTATAATTTATTCATATCTACTTCGTAACCTGAATTTCTTAACTCTTTTGCTAATTTTAAATGCCAAGCATCTTCATCGTCCATTTTTACATAAACTACTCCTGATATATCATTAGGAGTTTCAATTTCGTCTTTAACTAAAGCGCATACATTTTCTCTTCCAATTTTACCGATTAAAAATCCGTGTTCAAAAACAACATTTTGTCTGGCACGATTTTTTAATTGTGAATTTTCAGTTTTCTTTGCTCCAACATCACAAGGTGTATAAAGTACAA
>JAYSTT010000434.1:0-6959 GCA_043719495.1 Ferruginibacter sp.
TTGTTATAGCCGTTAAAGGCTTATCTAATGTTCTATGGGGCTGTAGATACAAATGATAGGAAAGTTTCCAAATTAATATTAACAACAATGCTTTAATAATAAAGCTCCTTAGTAGTGGTGGGGATTCAGCCCAATATTTTTTTATAAAAATAATTGTTGATGACATTACGAATAATTAAAGACGGTTAAAAAATTATAGCTTATAAGACGGTCAGTATTGAATGACCCGCTAAGATCACTGCCATTGATTTACTGTGCATTTAAATGATTGACCCTTTACATTAACTTTCGGGGTTTGTATCCATTCATCCACTCTTAATTAAGGTAGTTTGCACATTCGATTTACCCACGTAAAGGTACAGTTCTTTTGAATGTATTGTTATTGCCACTGGGAGCGACAGGCGTTTCTTCTGCTTTATTTTTTAAATATTGATAAGGGTTAAATTCTGTAAGTATATTATTTAATATGGTGGAAACAATATCATTTTTATGTGAGGAAGCATTCATTTCCAAATCTTTAAGCATTGGGATAAGATCTGTATGGGCCAGCTCGCTTTTTACTCCTTTTAAAATTCTGGGATGATCAGTTTTAATAAATTCTTCAGTATCGGTAAATAACTCTTCATACATTTTTTCTCCGGGCCTTAATGCTGTAAAAACGATATCAATATCTTTAAATGGTTCCAGGCCTTTTAATTGAATCATTCGCTTGGCAAGGTCAACAATCTTAACCGGATTACCCATATCAAAAAGTAAAATATCGCCGGTTTTTCCTATTTTTCCGGCTTCCAATACAAGTTTGGAAGCTTCAGGAATCGTCATAAAATACCTGGTAATTTCAGGATGGGTTATTGTAATAGGCCCACCCTGCTCTATCTGTTTTTTAAAAGTTGGAACTACGGAACCTGCGGAACCTAATACGTTTCCAAACCGGGTAATTATAAATTGGGTTTTATTATTGTCATGATCACTCAGATGCTGTATATATAATTCTGATACCCGCTTGGTAGCACCCATTATATTGGTTGGATTTACTGCTTTATCTGAAGATATAAGCACGAATTTTTTAACCTGATACAGTAACGAAAGGTCTGCAACATTTTTTGTACCAACAATATTAGTCATGATCGCTTCACATGGAAATATTTCCATTAAAGGAACATGTTTATAAGCCGCAGCATGAAATACAAAATCAGGCCGGTTAACAGAAAACACTTTTTTCATGCCTACCTTATCTCTCACGGAGGTGATTTCTACCTGGATATTTAAGCCTCCATTAGCTGTTTTTTTAATCAGCTCATTTTCCAGGTCAAATAAACCGGTTTCTGACTGGTCTAAAAGTATCAGTTTACCAACATGGACATTACAAAGCTGGCGGCAAATTTCACTACCTATTGATCCGGCTGCGCCAGTTACCAATACTGTAGCATCTTTGTATGCATCCTGCAATAAGTATTGTGGTAAGTGTATCTCATCTCTTTCCAAAAGCTCTTCAATATTTATATCCCTAATCTGTTTTTTTTCAAAAGAACCCTCCGTTAGTTGATTGGCAGGAGGAACAACACTCACTTTTATTTTTAATGGCCCGCATATATCAGTGATAGCTATCTTTCTTTCTACCGATAATTGATTGATGGCAATATACAGATGCGTAATCCCTTTTGATTTTAATACCCGTGAAAGTTCCTCACCCGAAGCATCGTAAATAGGCAATCCTCCCAGTTTTTTTCCAATTTTATGATTACTGTCATCTATAAATCCCACAAGGTCAGCATTAGAATTAATATCCTGTTCCAGCACTTTTCTGGTGATCTGCCCCATTTGGCCGGCTCCAAAAATAATGGCTTTATATGCAGGGCGGGGCCTTAACTGTGCTATTTCGTAAACCTCCTTTACCAATATCCTGAAGGCAGACAAGATAAATATTACTGCAAAAAAATTGATGAGGAATAATACCGGCGACACTTGCTTTGATATCAAATGTTTACTGTCAACAAAATATACAAGGCCCCATATAACAAACTGAAGTAGAGCAAATTTTACAACCCGTGCAATATCAGACAGCTCAGAAAAACGAATAATCCCCTTGTAAATGGCCACAATTTGAATACAAATTAACCCAATTACAAAATTAACCGCAAAGGCCGGCAAAAATGCCATGAGGGTAGAAGCATTAACCGAAAGACGATTAACCAATAAAAAAGCGATAAAAAATGAACCGGATATTAATCCAATATCACATAAAAAAATAATCCAACGGGGAGCCAGTTTATTTAGTAAGGGATGGGACATAGTTAAATGACGGTTTAGTTTAAAAGCGGTAACCAAATACATGCGAAGTTAATCAATTAACACAGCCAATACCAAATTTAAACTTTTTATTTAGATTATATTCAATAACGAAAAAAACGGGTGCATTAAATATTGTCGGAATGATTATCAACCTACTGAGCCTGGCCGAAGGAGAAAAGCAGCTTCTTAAAGTAAAAATTATTTGGTGAAAGTTGACAACTCTTTAATGCACTGCGACAATTTAAACACTCGTAAAACATGCGAACATTTACGTGGTTTTGAGCTGATATGCTTTTACAATCCAGTATATAATACTGAGAATTAATGATAAAAAGAGGAGACTGACAAAATTCAAATATTTATACACAAGGGTGATATTTATTAAAAATTGTATAACAGCATAGCCAAGGCTTACCCAAATATGCGGTATTTGTTTTTCATTGCTCAGGTACTGGAATAGGTGTTTTCTATGCGGTTTAAAAATATTTTCCCTTTGATATAAACGCTGTATAATGGTGAAAACAGTATCTATTCCGTAAAGCAATAACAATCCAATATATTCAAACTGATGGGTTTCCCTGATACGCATAATGAGTAAAAACACAATAAGTATTGCCAGACTTATACTGCCAACGTCGCCTGCAAAACACCTGGCATTTTTTCGGCTGTTAAAGAAATTAAAAACGAGCAGGCCAATGATTGAAAAAAGTTCCAGTGATCGTAATTTTTCAGTTGGCTCGGTTAAAAATAACGGAACTATTACTGCAAGAGAATATAAACCGGTGATCCCATTAATGCCATCCATAAAATTATAGGCATTGATAACTCCAATAACCACAATGCCTATGGCAATGAGGTACAAGGGGGGTAAGATGTTTACCAGTCCGCACTGGATGAATATTAATACTACGGAAAAGATATGAATACTAAACTTCAGCCGGTTATTAACCGTACGTACATCATCTATAAAACTAATAGTACCGGAAGCCAGCATGGCTGCTAAAAAATAAGGATAAGCAAAACCATTCCAGAAAAAAAATAATATTGTTGATAATAAAAATATTATTCCTCCACCTCGGATTGTAGGTATGCTATGCGAACTTCTTTCATTTGGCTTATCTATGATATTAAAACTGTCTGCTATTTTAAAATAGCATAACTCGAGTACGAATAAAGTGATAACTAAAAAAATGTACAGCATCCTAATTATTTTCCGTAAAACTCCTAATTATTTTCTCTAAACCTTCGCCTACAGTTAACGGCAGTTTGTTCAAATGTAAAGCCTTTTTTATTTTAACGTTTGATACAACGTAACTTTCTGTCATCTTTTTTAATTGCTCTGAATTTAATGGTAAATGCAGCAAATCGGCCAATTTGGATATAGTTACAATTATTTTTAGAAATTTTTCAGAGCCGCATTTTTTTATTGACTGTTTTGGAAATGATAGTAACCAATTCATTGGCAGATAAACTTTCATCGTCAGCAAAACTATATACTCCCGAAATGATTTCTTTATGGTTTGCTGAAAAAAAATTATTTATGTTGCTTGTTAAAAAAAATAAAAAAGCGATTTTGATAAATCTGTATTGATATTGAAATATTCAGATGCTGCGTTGGTATAAGCAGTATTTTATGCCTTACCTGTCAGATGAATAATTGCTTTTGCGTTTATGTCATCTATGCTTTCCCAATTTTTATTTCTGAACAATAAAAACTGGAGTGCGCATTGGCTACTTTCCAAATATTAGAAAGATGGGGATTTACAAATCCTGTTAACCTTATTATTTGAATGCTTATTTAGATTCAAATATTTGGACCAGTTTATCAAGTAATAATTCTCTTTCAAATTCCGTTTGAAAATAACGAACAGCATTTTGTCCCATTTTAGCTCTTTCTATAATAGATAATCTATAAAGTTTAACAACATTTTCTGCAAGGCTTTCAGCATTTTCAGATGGTGAGGTATATCCACATTGCGATTCTTCAATTATTCTTGCCCCCTCTCCGTCCAATGATGCTAAAATTGGTTTTCCACAAGCCATATAAGATTGCACTTTTGAAGGAATTGTGAGAGAAAAAATTTTATCCTTTTTTAAGGAAACTAACAGTGCATCCGAACAGGCAAAGAAATCTGGCATGCATTCCGGAGGAAAGGATCCCAATAGATGAATGTTATCTTCAAGTTTATGAAGTTTTACTTCATTAACAATGTTCTCCTTATACCGGCCATCCCCTAAAAAAATCCATTGTACATTGATGTTCTTTGCTTTAATTATTATTGCTGCTTTAATTAAAGTATCAATGCTTTGTGCCTCACCCAAATTGCCGGCAAACATTAATTTAAGGCCAGCTTGAGGAACTTTTGAAATATACTGTTCTGATGGTACTAATGGTTTGTAGAAATTTTCTGTGGAGTTTGGATAATATATAATTTTATCTTCCGGAATACCCTGTGCGATAATGTAATTAATGAAGCCTTTGGACTGTACAAGAACTTTTTTTGAATTGTTGTACATTAAAATAGTTATTTTATTTAATACGGATAACACTAATTTATTTTTAAATCCGACAGTTGCCGTTAAACTTTCAGGCCAAAGGTCTTGTACCCAGAAATAATATGGTGCCTTTTTTAATTTAGAGATAATTATAGCAGGGATTCCAACAGTTACCGGAGATAGTTGATAAACTAAAACCTTATCGAATTTTCCTTTTACAAACAGTGCCTTTACACATCCAAATATAATAAAAGAGATATAATTCAGCACCAGCTTAATTCCACTTCTCCCTCTCGGCAAAAGTTTGGATCGGTATATTTTTATTCCGTTCCAATCTTCATCGTTTTTTTTCCAGAAACTATACCCATTGAAGTAAACTCCTTTTGGGTAGTTTGGAATTCCGGTGAGTACAGTTACTTCATGACCACGTTCTTTTAAGCCGATACATAAATCATTAATTTTAAAATTTTCCGGCCAAAAATATTGAGATATAATAAGGATTTTCAAACCTGGTAATTGTAGTTATTCTGTTCAATCCAGTTTTTCATTTCATTTAGCATATCAGGGTAATCAGGGAGTTCATAATTAAAATCTTCTCTTACACTTATCATGCTTTTATCTACTCTATACTCGGAATTTTCATAAATAGATATTGTATTATTTCTAAAAAACTTATTGAATAATTTCAGCAAATTATATTTATCGATTTTACCTTTTTGAGTAATTTCTATTAATCCGGTAAGGTTTTGAGAAATGGCACTATGTATTACTTTCGCAAGTTCAATTGTAGTAATACCGGACCAAAATGCTTTTGAAAAACCACTTACTACCGCATTATTTTTTTGTTGCATAAACCAGTGAAACAGGCCAATGCCGTTAGCGTTAAGTTCAGGACCTATTATTGATGTTCGTAAGGTAAGATCCTTAACATTATCTAATTCGCCAATTGCCTTGGATTGGGCATAAAATCCATAGCCATCTTTAATATCCTTTTCTGTGTATCCACCTTTTTTTCCCGAAAACACACAATCCGTACTTATATGGATAATACTGGTATTGGTATTTTTTGTTTCAGCCTCCAGAAAATGGGGAAAATAACCATTGAACCAAATAGCTTTGTCAGGATGATCTTCCGCATCTTTATTTAAAACGCCAATGCAATTCACAATAACATCAAACTGGTAAGTGGAGATTATTTTTTTTAAGCCTGCCGTATCGGTTACATCAAGATTAATTTCCTTACCGGTTTCTTCTACATTCCTTGCCAGGCCGTACACATCATAAGAACCTAATACCGGCAATGATTTATACAGCACATGGCCTGCCATTCCTTTAATACCTAAGATTAAAACCTTCTTCATAATAAATATCTATTTATTCCATGTTACTTTATTAACTATTGCCGTGTAACTCTGAATGATCTTAACTACCCTTTCCGAAGTATTTTCAATATAATATTCAGCAGGAAGTTTTGTGTGTTCATTCATCTCCAATCCCTTTGTAATTTCAATAGCATTAAGCATACTGTCTTTACAAATACCTCCCAGCACAATCGTTCCGGCATCTATGGCTTCGGGCCGCTCCGTGCTGGTTCTTATGCTTACTGCAGCAAACCTCATCATGGCAGATTCTTCGCTAATAGTTCCGCTATCAGACAAAACAACATAAGCGGATTTCTGCAGGCATACGTAATCAAAAAAACCTAAGGGGGCGATATTTGAAATTAACGGGTGAAATTTTACATTATTCGATTTAATGCGGTTTTTAGTACGGGGGTGCGTTGAAAAAATAATGGGCATGTTATACTTTTCTGCAACAGCATTCAACGATTCAACGATCATTTCAAAATGATTTCCAATATCTATATTTTCTTCGCGGTGTGCACTAACCACAATAAAATTGCCAGCCTGTAAATTTAATTTATTCAGTATTGTTGATTCCTGTATGCTGGTTTTATGTTTCAATAACACTTCATTCAAAGGAGATCCAACAACGAATATATGGTCCTTTCTAAAACCCTCGCTCAAAAGATATCTTCTGCTATGCTCTGTATAAGCCAGGTTGATGTCAGATATATGATCAGAAATTTTTCTGTTGATCTCTTCCGGTACATTTTGATCGAAGCACCTGTTGCCCGCCTCCATGTGAAAAATGGGAATTTTAAGCCGCTT
>JAYSTT010000435.1:0-6956 GCA_043719495.1 Ferruginibacter sp.
GGCATTTTCTCTTATTAAAAGTTGATTTTCTTTTTGTTTGAGGTAAAAATTCTTTAATTCCTTTATGCTTACTACCAGTGCGGTACTTATTGGAAAATATGAAAAGAAAGCGATTAAAGTAAACCAGTAAACAAGAAATGTTGGCCTAGATTTCATTCCTGCTTGAAAATGAATGGGCTTAAATATAATAATATTCTCCAGGAAATAAATCCAGTAAACAATAAAACTCAACAGAATAATGCAAACTGTAAATGCAAAGTATTTTTTGTTACTCAAATATTTTGGTAAAAGAAAATAAAGTACTGTATAACAAAAAATAGCCTGGGTTAATACATGAAAAAAAACTTCTGCTGCCTCCAGTATTATCCATCTTGTAAATCCAAGCACTTCTAATCCATCATGAAAATAAACGAGCACACTAAAAAAATAGTAACACACCCAGAACGCAACATGCCTGTAAAGGCGCTGTGGAAATGTTTTGGTAAATATAAATTCCTCCCTGGTCATATTAAAGGCTTAGTATATTGTTATCCAGTAAAAGTGATAAAGAAATAAGTATGGCGTTATTCTCAATTGTTATTTTGAAATCATGCTTATCAGCATAAAGAACCTGCAGTCTTTTCTTTACCTGCATCAGCTCAATATTTTCTGTAAATGAATTCCCAACCTTATCTTCAAAACCACTCATTGTAAGCATAAACCAAAATGTTTTTTGTTTAATTAATATATTTATGTTTAGAAAAAGCTGTTGCTGTTTGTTTTTATCTGTCTGTTCAAAAACAGACTCAGCCAAAGGCAATAAAAGTAATGGCGCAATAAATTTATCTTTTACATTAATTTCATTATCAAAACGAACTGTCAGCCTGTTGCGGCGGCTTGCTTTTTCCAGGTCAATATAGTTTTGCAGTAAGGTCAGTTCCTTTTCAAGCAGTACCAGTTTTTCATCGCTTTCATATAAAATATAACTGAGTAAATCTGAAAGCTTAAGCAACATAGCTGGTGATTGTTCAGATCCATTCTGCATGTCATTATAAATACTATGTAAGGAATGAAATAAAAATCGTGGGTGTACCTGGCTTTTAAGCAATTGCACTTCTGCCTTAATTTTTTGTTTGGCAAGCAGTTCATTTTGTTTTTGCTGCAAATAAAAATTTTTGGCCATTTTAATACCAATGGCAAATGCGCTTACTGTAACAGGAAATACTAAACCATTGCTTACCATAAAGTCAGCCTGCCTTACCGCACTTGATCGGTTCAAAGGCATATCAAAGGCGAGCCTGATATTAAGTTGAGTAGTTACAAAATATGAAAACAGTATTAGCAGTATACTAAGCACCACTATTACAGCTAACAAAATAACATATCTGTTTTTTAATATAAGGTGGGGCAGCAAAAAATAAATAGCGAAGTAGGCATAAAACACAGATACCGGAAGGAAGATTAAAAGATTTTTCAGCCTGATGAGATAAGTACTTTCATAAGCAAGATATTTAAGATCGTACACATAATATCTGAAGAGGAAAACATGCAAAGAAAAAATAACCCAGAACACTACATGCCTTGTAATGCGGTGCGGTATTTTTTCTGAAAATATAAATTCATAACCACTCATGGAGCGATATTTAAGTTTTTTGAACATGCTGCACTATCTCCTTACTTTTCTAACAATACTTACTCTTTCTTTATTAATCTGATATTTCTGCTTAAAGTTACCCCTGCTTTTACATATTTCAAAGTATTATCGATGTGTAAAATACAGAAAACAATTTTTTGACGACGAATGACACCTGTCTACAATAGATTGAAAAAAGGTTTCAAATAAGTATGAGTAACATCCTGAAAGCTCATTTAGGCTAAAATAAAATAATAGTTTTCTTTTCAAATATATTTTTGGTATTGAAATTTTATTTACAAACCATTCAATCTTTAAAAAATGAAAAAGATATTTTCCGCCATTATTATAGCGGCCATTGTAACCAACGTTACCCAGGCACAAAACACCAGCACTGCAATTGCAAGTATCGAAAACCAGCAAATACTGGCTTTCCAAAAACCCCCTTTATCAGGCATTATTAAAAATACCGGTGCCGTTAAAACTGTAAACCCAAAAGCAGAAAAAGAGTTTTCTAAATTTTGTAAAAATGCAAAAGACGCTTACTGGCAAAAAATAACCGATGGCAGCACCGTTGCTTTTTATAAGACCGAAGAAAAAAGAGGCCGCCGGTATTATGACGAAAAGGGGCGTTTTATTTGTAACATCTTCTCTTATGGCGAAGTGTTTTTACCTGACGATATCAGGGCTTTGGTAAAAAGCACGTACTACATGGATTACCATATTATCTCTGCCGAAGAAATTGAAACAAGCGCAAAAAAAACCTACTTTGTTTTTATAGAAAACAAAATAAATTTTAAAAAACTAAAAGTTTGCGATGGTGAAATTGAGGTGGTGCTGGAATGTTTTAACTAAGTATCAAATTACCAGTAATAATATTATCAAACATTAAACCTTTTAAAAATGAAAAAGACTTCTTTCGCCATTATTTTGGTAGTAATTGTTGGAGTAGTTTTTTTTATCTCCTGCCAAAAAGAAATCTCATGTGAAAATTGCAATGATAAAAACAAACCACCTACCGCTAATGCAGGGCCCGACCAAGTAATCACTTTACCAACCGACAGTGTTTTACTGGATGGTACAGCCTCCAGCGATCCGGATGGGACAATAAGCAGTTATCTCTGGACAAAAATCTCAGGCCCTGCTTCTTTTACTATTAATAATGCATCAGCAGTAACAGCACTTGTAAAAAATCTCGCTGAAGGTATTTACCAGTTCGAGTTGAAAATAACAGATGATAGAGGTCTCCCGGCAAAAGATATTGTCCAAATTGCTGTATTTGATCCGGCTCATCCTAACCGGCCACCCGTAGCTGATGCAGGGACAGATCAATATATTACGTTGCCAGCAAACAGTATAATACTTGACGCCAGTGGTTCCACGGACCCGGATAATAATATTACTGCCTATTTGTGGTCAAAAATTTCGGGGCCGGGGATGTTTTTTTCTGATACAATAAATACCATACAATTACAGGTGCCTGATCTGCCAGAAGGAGTGTACCGGTTTCAATTGCAAGTAATTGATGCAGGTGGGTTGTTTTCAAAAGATACAATAAATGTGACTGTAAATCCTGCCTCCGGTTCTTGTTGCGATAACAGTAACAGGTCACTTGTAAATGCGCAGCTAATACCTTTTGGTACACTTTCGCAGGCCAGATTAGGAATGGCAGTAGCTTCGGCAGGAAACAAGATTGTATTTGCCGGCGCATCATTATCGGCAGTCAATGGTTCATCTGTTCCGGACTATGGTTCATCAAGGGTGGATATTTATGATATGATTACTCAAACATGGTCAACTGCTGAGTTAAGTGAAAAACGTTCTGATATAGCAGCCGTTGCCGCCGGTAATAAAATATTTTTTGCAGGCGGAAGATTGGGAGATGGGGCTTTTGATCACCTTTATTCCACGGTTGATATTTATGATGTTTCCAGCAATAGCTGGTCTGTCGCTTCTTTAAGTGAGCCCCGAGCTTACATTGCGGCGGCAACTGTTGGCAATAAAGTATTTTTTGCCGGAGGGGAATATAATGCGAATTATAACACCACTAACAGAATAGATATATATGATCTTTCGTCAAACGCCTGGTCAACCGCAACCTTAAGCGAACCGAGGGCTTATATTTCAGCTGTAACAGTTAACAATAAAGTATATTTCGCTGGGGGTCATAAAGAAGACAGGTGGTATGCCGATCCTTCAGACAGAATAGATATTTATGACAATGCTACCAACTCCTGGTCAACCTCATCTTTAAGTGAACCTATGGGATTTTTGACAGGGATAAATGTGGCGGATAAGATTTATTGGGCAAGTGGATGCACAGTAGAAATTAGAAATGCAAATACTGGGAATAGTTCAATTGCACATTTATTCACACCAATGGGCTGGATTACAATTGATGAAGGCCAGAATACAGTAGTAAAAGATGGCAAAATAATCTTCTTCAGGCATTGGGCGAACAGCGCTGATAAGTTTGATATTTATGATATTGCAACCAATACATGGTCAATTGGTGTGCTGCCTGTAAACATAATTGGCGCATCAATTATTTCTGTCAATAATACTATATACATAGCAGGAGGGGCTGTAAACGGCAGTTTCTCCAATCTATCCAATCAGGTTTGGAAGCTGGAGTTTTAATTGATTTATGGTGGTTTTCATGGGGTGTTCACCTCTTCCCATACCGAACAGAGAAGTTAATCCGCCGGCTGGCGTGAAAGTTTTTAGCATTATAAATTCATATTTACTTATTAGGTAGTAGATATGTAGGCTATACAAGTATCATCGGTTTACTGGCAAGTTGGATTGCACATTAATTAATGTGCGATTATAAAGATTTTATTCCAGAGTTCGAGCGGACAAATAACGCTTTAGTTGTCTTTTAACGGAATAATACCCCGCCTGTAGCAAGCTGTTTGGTGGAAAATTAAGCATTAGCAATGATGAAATTGAGATGCTGCAGGAATATTTTAACTAAGTATCAAATCACCGGTAATAATATCATCAAACATTAAACCTTTTAAAAATGAAAAAGCTAATTTCTATTTTAACAATTATTACAGTACTGCTCTTTTTAAACAGTTGTAATAAAACAGATTTTTCCAATTTAAAAAATCAGGATGCAACTGATTTAAAAAACGATGGCCTTGCTGATAACAATTATGCAGATAATAAAAAGCAGGACGCTCAGGTAGCACTGGACTGGTACAAGTTACAGCTCCGCATTTTGCTGGAGCGTAACTCCGCACTGAATGGTGCATACTTTGGGTACATCGGTATTGGTTTGTACGAATCAGTAAGGTATGGTGCCGAACATTCGGTAAGCCTTTCCACAAAATTGTATCAGATGCCTGCAATGCCTGCCATTGAAAATCATAAGCGTTATAGCTGGCCCGTAAGTGCCAATGCATCATTGGCTAAAATGGTACGTTCCTATTATACAGGATTAACTGCGGCAAACAATGCAAGTATAGATTCTTTAGAAAATGCTTACAACGAAAGATTAAAACCAAAAGCAGGTACCGAAACTTTTAACCGTTCGCAGGCATTTGGCCGCAGTATTGCAACAGCCGTTTACAACTGGTCGCTAACAGATAATTTTAATCCTGGCAATGCAGGATATGTACCTCCTGTTTTTCCCGGCGCATGGGTGCCCACACCGCCTGCATTTGCAAATGGTATTCAGCCTTATGTATCGCTTGCCCGGCCTTTACTGGCATCTGATTTAACTAATGTAGCACCTGCATTTCCTGCTGCTTATTCCGAAGCAGCCAACTCTGATTTTTATGCTATAGTAAAAAAAGTTTACGATGTTTCTTTAACATTAACAACCGAACAAAAGAATACCGCTTTGTTTTGGGTAGATCAGGGCAATGGTATTGGGTTTACACCGCCAGGGCATGATATGTCGATAATAACACAGGCATTAGAACAAAAGCATTCAAACCTTAATGTTGCAGCCGAAACATATGCCAAAGCCGGTATTGCAGAAAGGGATGCAATTATTGTTTGCTTCAAATCTAAATATAAATATAACTTACTTAGGCCGGTAACGTATATACGCAAACTAATAAACCTAAACTGGCTGCCATTTATAGTAACACCACCACACCCTGAATATCCGGCTGCACATGCATTTGTAACTGGTGCTACCATGCAGGCTGCTTCAAGGGTATTAGGTGACCATGCATCAGTAACAGATCATACTTATGATTTCAGGGGCTGGTCCGCCAGAACATACAACAACTTATTTAAAGTCGCCCAGGAAGCAGGGATATCACGTTTGTATGGCGGTATCCATTATCTGCCTTCAATTAATATTGGTTTACATTTAGGAAAAAAACTTGGCGACAAAGTTGGAGGTATAAAATTAAATAACGAAGATGAAGATCATGATCATGGAGATGATTAAGCTTTTTGCGTTAAAGGAGTAAACAATTTATGCTTAAAATCCGGGTGTTGTTTTTAAAAACAATACCCGGATTTATTAATTTTAAAAAATACCTAAAAGATTATGCTAAAAGAAAAACAAAAGTTTGGATTAAGCAATAAGGTGGTTGAGGCCGATACTGGAGTAAATTCTATATTAAATATTTTTTAATAAAAGGTTTAGCACTTTTTTTAATAACTAATTTGGTTTGGTGCTTTTCTGCAATAATTTCTGGTTGATTTGAATTATCTATTACAAACGCTTCGTCTACTATTGCAAGTGCTTTTGGCAATAATTTAAAAGTTCTGGGATACCTGCTTTTAATTAATGAAGCATCAACATGGTGCTTTCCCTGGCGTACTCTTAATTTTACCCTTGCAATATTCAACTCTACGTTATCAGTAAAAACAAAATATAAATAAGTTTTGTAACCCACTTTTTTTGCCTGAGCCAATAGCTGCACTTTAGAAATATGCGACATCACAGTTTCGTAGCAAAATGACTGTCCTGACAACAATAATTTATTTACAAGATAAGTGGCTATAAATGAAGCATGATAAGAATTGATTTTACTTTTTGCCAACTTAATCTTAAGTATCCCACTCTCAATTTTTATACACTTTAAAAAATTAGGGTCGTTGATTTTACTTTCATATAATCCATCAGTCAAGATATGATGTTTAAATTCTTCATCAGCAACTTTTACCCTGTACGCATTAAAATTAAAGGTTGGCTTTTTCTTCAGATCAGTTTCTATTTTATCAGCACTAACATAAATTTCTGTACTAATAATGCCATTCAGTTTTAAATGTTGAAAAAAGAAAGTCTTACCCGATCCGTTTGGGCCAGCAAACAGCCTGAATCGTGGTTGCAGCATAATTTTACTTGAAGTTTATTTTAAAAGATAAATCAGCT
>JAYSTT010000436.1:0-6943 GCA_043719495.1 Ferruginibacter sp.
TGCAGGTGGAATTATTTTAACAGCAAGCCATAACCCAAAAGAATGGAACGCTTTAAAATTATTAAACAGCAAAGGTGAATTTATAAGTGGTGCCGAAGGGAAATTGATTTTAGATTTAGCAGCTTCAGAAGATTTTAATTTTGCAGCAGTGGATAAATTAGGCGCCTACACTAAGGACGAATCTCTTTTGCAAAAACATATTGACGCCATTGTAAATTATGAACTTGTAGATGTTGCCGCAATTAAAAAGGCAAAATTTAAAATTGTTGTAGATGCAGTAAACAGCACTGGCGCCATTGCTGTACCGGCATTATTAAAAGCATTGGGTGTAAAAGATATTGTGGTAATTAATGAAGAAGTAAACGGCAAATTTGCACATAACCCCGAGCCCTTACCTGAGCATCTTACACAATTAAGCAACGAGGTAATTAAGGAAAATGCTCACCTGGGTATTGCGGTAGACCCTGATGTGGACCGCCTTTGTTTTGTGTGTGAAGATGGCAGTATGTTTGGCGAAGAATATACCCTGGTAGCTGTTGCAGATTATGTTTTGAGCAAAAGAAGTGGCAATACGGTAAGCAACATGTCATCCACCAGGGCATTAAAAGATGTTACGGTAAAACATGGCGGCGAATATTTCCCCAGTGCAGTGGGTGAAGTAAATGTGGTAAATAAAATGAAAGCGGTGAATGCTGTTATTGGAGGTGAGGGTAATGGAGGCATTATTGTTCCTGATTTACATTATGGAAGGGATGCACTGATTGGCATTGCATTATTTTTAACCCATTTGGCCAACAGCAAAAAAACCATCAAGCAATTACGCAACACCTACCCTGATTATTTCATGAGCAAAAATAAAATTGCTTTAGAAAATGGTACCGATGTAAAAGATATTTTTGAAAAGATAAAAGATAAATATAAAAACCACCCCATAAATACCGAAGATGGATTAAAGATTGAGTTTGATACCGACTGGGTGCATTTACGTACCAGCAATACCGAACCTATCATTCGTATTTATGCCGAAAGTAATTTTGAAACCACATCGGATAATATTGCCAGAAAATTAATGCAGGATATTGGGCAGATGATGTAAGAAGCCACTGCCCCTCCGCCCTTAAAGGGGAACTGGCAGTAAGATAATTTAGAATTCATTCATTTTTCATGCAGTTTAAGTAAAATACTGTTTAAACTAATTATACACTTTAAAACTAAGTTCCCCTTTAGGGGACAGGGGCTTTTATGACTCACCGCATTTATTTCGACAACGCAGCCACCACCGCACTAGATGCACAAGTGCTGGAAACAATGATGCCTTATTTAACCGAAAAATTTGGCAACCCCTCTTCTATTTATTCTTATGGCAGAGAAACAAGGATGGCAATTGAAGCTTCAAGAAAATCGGTAGCAAAAATTTTAAATGCACACCCTGCCGAAATATTTTTTACCAGCGGCGGTACAGAAAGCAGCAACACTGCCATTACTGCAGCCATAAGGGATTTAGGCTGCAAACATATTATCACTTCTCCAATAGAGCATCATGCCGTATCTCATTCGGTAGAGCATGCCAATAATTTAGATATTGCCAACGTTAGTTTTGTAAAATTGTTACCTAACGGCCATGTGGACATTGAAGACTTAGAAAAACTTTTAGCCGCCAGCGAAGAAAAGACTTTGGTTACTTTAATGCATGCCAATAACGAAATTGGAAATATATTAGACATACATGCCGTAGGCAATCTTTGTAAATTATACAACGCTATTTTCCATAGCGATACCGTACAAACTGTTGGCCACTTTCCTTTTGATTTAAGAAACACACCCGTGCATTTTATTACCGGTGCGGCACATAAATTTCACGGGCCAAAAGGCGTGGGCATTTTATACATTAACGAAAATGTAAAAATAAAACCCTTTGTACACGGCGGCGGCCAAGAGCGTAACATGAGGGCCGGCACAGAAAACCTGTACGGCATTGTGGGCTTTGCAAAAGCTTTAGAAATGGCAACCGCAGCTTACGAAGAAGACAGTGCCTTTATTGGCACACTAAAGTATTACATGATGGGTGAAATAAAAAAACATATACCCGGCGTGGCTTTTAATGGCGATGTGCTGGGCAATAGTTTATACACCGTACTAAGTGTAAGTTTTCCTAAAACAGAAAAAAGCGAAATGCTTTTGTTTAGTTTGGATATAAATAATATTTGTGCAAGTGGCGGCAGTGCCTGCACCAGTGGTGCCGACCAAGGCAGCCATGTTATACGTGCCATTAATAACAACCCCAACCAGGTAACGGTGCGTTTTAGTTTTAGTAAACATAATACAAAGGCAGAGGTAGATGCGGTGGTGGAAAAATTAAAAACACTTGTGTAGGAATTCGCCTTTGGTGAATTCGTTTTTTAATTTGCCAAAGGCAAATTATTTTTTTGATACCGGGCTGTGGAAATTATATTTGGCTTCATTGGCAAAGTTTATCCCGAAAGCATTCGGGACACTCGTGTACAGTATAACTTTATTGGGCTTTTATTTAAGCTTAAATTAAAGCTAATACTGATTATAATTTTCAATAAATTGCAAATAATAGTATTAACAAATAAAAAATTATTAGATGAAAAGAATATTGATTATTTTATTGTTAGCCCCATCATTAAGTTTTGCCCAATCAATTGATAAAATTGAAATTGATAAATTTACAGGTGCAAAAAGGCTACAAACCGATTGGCTTAATATAAAAACCATGGGGCCAATATGGCTTTTAAAAGTAAAAATAAGAACAGTAGATTCAACCGTCTTCTTTCAATTATCAGGTAAAGGAAGAGGTGTAGTGGGTACTGACGATGCGACTATTTTTTTATTTGATGATACAAGTTCTTTTAAAATTTATCCAACCTCTATTCAGTCTTATAACATTGGTTTTGGAAATTCCCCGGATACTTACGATTTTCAATACTATTTTTCAAGTGAAAAATTAAAAATACTTGCCAGCAAAAAAATAATATCTGTACGGCGCACCTTTAATGAAAATTATGAAGACATAGATATTAAAGACAAGTTTGCTACCCGTCTTAAAAATCTTGCTGAAATGGTAGTCAAAAAGTTGTAATAAAATAAATAATAGTTATTCCGCCGTTGTAGGTAATCCGCTTAATCTTCGCCGTTGCTTGGTTTTTAACCAGCAACGTATGTAATGCAACAAAATAAAAAAATGTTACCTTAAAATCTAATGCCACCCTTTCGGGGTTTTGCAATTTTATCTTTCAATAACTATATTAATCCCATCCCTTCGGGATTTTTAAGCCTGAAAGGCTGACATTAATATAGAAACGAAAGAGCAGCAGTTAGCAAACCCCGGAGGGGTGGCATCTTCTCTGCTTTCATCTTTTATTATGTCAGAGGCAAAAAAAAATTAAACAAAGTTTTGTGTAACAAATAAAGTTATGTTTGTATAAATAGATTAAAATGCTAAAAAAATCATTCTTTACTTTTTGTTTGATAGTAAACTTCACTGCAAATGCTCAAATTCAGGTTTCTAAATTAATAGGAAAAGATAGTGACAAGATTAAAATTGGTTATGGAGCTTTTTTAGAATTTTCTTACCCATTATCAGATGTCAGCGATATAACTATTGAAGGTGGTTTTACAACTTTTGATTTAAAAAGAGATAACCGGTATGGGATAGTAACCGTACCTGTAAAACTTGGCTATCGTTATATATTCAGCGATGCAGGATATGGCTTTTATGCAGAACCGCAGTTAGGTTATAATGTTGGTGGCGTTGGTGCTGCAGATAAAAAATTTACTGGCCTTGTATACGCCGTAGGAGCTGGATATTTATTCAAGCCAAGCGGCAAAATACAATTTAATGCTGCTATTCTTTATGAATCTGCACTAAGTTCTGGCAGTCCAATAAATTATCTTTCTTTTCGGTTGAGCCATAATTTTAGTTTTAAAAGGCGTGAGACTGAATAAAAATTGGATCCCAATACCGCTCAGTTAAAAACAAATGCGGTAACAGAAAAATTGATAACGGCAATTATTTCGCCGCTGTAGGTAATCCACTTCAATCTTCGCCGTCGCCTGGTTTTCGCCACTGTGGGTAATTCGCTTCAATCTTCGCCGTTGCTTGGTTTTTAACCAGCAACGTATGCAGCACAGCTAACAATTTGGCGTAATTTTGTAACGAAACTAAATGGAATGAAATGACATCAAAACCTTAGTTAATACAAATACAAAATTTCAGAATGACCAAATAAAATGAAAGTAATTAATATCCATAAAAGAACGCTACAACAACCAACGAAAGAAATTGCCAAGTTATTCAATACTTTGGCTACAGACAGTGATATGATGTTGGCTACTGACAAATGGTCGCCTATGAAGCTGGACAACGGTTTACAGATTGGCTCAAAAGGTGGACACGGGCCTATAAAATATTTTGTAACAGAATATCAACCTGAAAAATCTGTAACATTTCAATTTGACTTAACGGGCTTTAATGGTTTTCACAGATTTAATTTAACAGAGTTAGACACTAATAAAACAGAACTTTCACATATAATTGATATGACAACGACAGGTTCAGCGACCTTAAAATGGGCATTGGCAATTCGGTGGTTACACGATGCTTATATTGAAGACGCATTTGACAAGGTGGAGAATCATTTTACAAGCGACAAAATAAATACTCGATGGAGTTTATGGGTTAAAGTATTAAGAAAAGTTATGAAGCCAAAACGAAAATAAAAACGGACACTTAACAAAAGGTTTTCCGCCACTGCAGGTAATCCTCTTCAATCTTCGCCGTTGCTTGGTTTTTAACCAGCAACGTATATAACCGTAACAAAATAAAAATTGTTGCCTCAAAATCTAATGCCATCCCTCGGGGTTTTTTCCGCCGCTGTAGGTAATCCGCTTAAATCATCGCCGTCGCCTGGTTTTTAACCAGCAACGTATATAACCGTAACAAAATAAAAAATGTTACCTTAAAATCTAATGCCACCCCTTCGGGGTTTTGCAATTTTATCTTTCAATAACTATATTAATACCATCCCTTCGGGATTTTTAAGCCTGAAAGGCTGACATTACTATAGAAACGCAACAGCAGCAGTTAGCAAACCCCGAAGGGGTGGCATCTTCATCATCTGATTTATAAATACGCATTGCAAAAAAAAGTTGTGTTTGTATAAATAAATAAATGAAGTATGTTTGTATGAATAAATTAAAATGCTAAAAAAATCATTATTTACTTTGAGTTTGATAATAAGTCTATCTGCAAATGCTCAAATTCAGGTTTCTAAATTAATAGGAAAAGATAGTGACAAGTTTAAAATTGGTTATGGAGCTTTTTTAGAATTCTCTTACCCAATATCAGAAGTAAGCGATATAAGTATTGAAGGTGGATTTACAACATTTGATTTAAAAAAAGATAACCGTTATGGAATAATAACCATACCCGTAAAACTTGGCTATCGTTATATATTTAGTAATGCAGGATATGGCTTTTATACTGAACCGCAGTTAGGTTATAATGTTGGCGGTGTTAATGCTGCAGATAAAAAATTTACTGGTCTGGTATATGCTGTAGGAGCAGGATATTTGTTCAGGCCGAGCGGCAAAATACAATTTAATGCAGCTATCCTTTACGAATCTGCACTAAGTTCTGGCAGTCCAATAAATTATCTTTCTTTTCGTTTGAGTCATAATTTTAGTTTTAAAAGGCGTGAGACTGAATAAACTTATCTGCCACTGAGGGTAATCCGCTTTAATCTTGTCTGTTGCCAGGTTTTTAAACTGAAAAACCAGTCTGTTGTAAAGTAATAAAAGTGAATTATGATACGAATTGTTTAGTATCATTGTATTAATTGCAAAACGCCTGATTTATGAAACGGTTTAATTTGTTACTGAGCCTGATAATTTTTTACACTTCTTCTTCTTGTCAAAACAGCATTTCTAAAGATGGTTTAGCTAATGAGGTTTTAAAGCAGGTATCCAAAAAAATTAATAGTTTAAAAAGTATCAGTTATGACATTAAAAGAGAATTAAACTATTCGTCAGAGAATTATCACAACGAGACAAACTGGACTGTATATTTTAATTTTAAAAGTGCCGACACTATAATTGGCTTTAAATATCAAATTGAAAATAAAACAGCAAAACAGGTTTTTAATGGAACAGAAGAGTTTGAAATAGATAAAAAAGCCAAAACGCTGAAAATAAATTACCAGCCAGACCAAATATCATTAAGCAACCCTTCTGCTTTTTATAATTCAATCATCACACTAAAAAATGTACTCCCGCTGATAATTTCAGACAAAACAATGATTAAGACTGCAGTGGATACAACAATAAATAATACATCCTGTTATTTAATTACCCTCTATCTCAATAAAAGAAGAATACAAAATTTAGGTACCGGCTTTGATGACATGACAACCCAATACAATTTTATTTACAAAATCTTCATTAATAAAAAAAATGATTTACCCTTTGAAGTGCTGCAGGTAAATAATATAAATAATGATTTTATTAAAACAAGTTTTACAAATTTTAACACAGATGTACAAGAGCCGGCAGAGCTATCATGGTTTTACTCCACTTATTCGGCTGACTATAGACCTTTTGCCCAGAAAGAAATTCCGCAACTACTATCAGTTGGTTCAATTGCGCCCAATTGGATACTTTCTATTTATAATAAAAATGAAAACATGTCTCTTTCCCAATTTAAAGGGAAGGTTATTTTACTTGACTTTTGGATAAAGAATTGCGGCCCCTGTATAGAAAGTGCCCCCCATCTGAATGCTTTGCAGGAAAAGTTTAGAAATAAGAAGTTTAAAATTTTAAGTATTAACGCTTATGACCTTAAAAAAGATATAACCTGGTTTTGCAAGAAACATAAAATAAACTATGAAGTACTCATGAACGGCAATAGTATTGCAGAAAAATA
>JAYSTT010000437.1:0-2859 GCA_043719495.1 Ferruginibacter sp.
ACTGATGTTATCAAATGAGCCGGTTGTTTTTAAACGATAGTCGTTTAACGGCAGCATGTCAGTTGTAAATAAATCGGGGTAGCCGTCATTATTTATATCTGCAATATCAGCACCCATAGATGAAAAGCTGGTATGCTGAAACCATTGCTCCATCTCATCTTTAAAAGTGCCATTTTTTTGATTGATATATAGATAATCCCTTTCATACGAGTCGTTGGATACAAACACATCAGGCCAGCCATCCCTGTTAATATCACTAACGGAAACGCCAAGCCCAAAACTTATTAGGCCACCATGTATGCCGGCTTCAGATGTAACTTCTTTAAAAATATTGTTATCGTTCCTGTATAAATGATCGCCACCGCCTTTTAAAAAATCAGCAATTTTCCATAAGCTGTCGGGCATATCCCTCCTGTTGGCAAAGTTTAATTGATTAATTGGGATGGGGCTGTTGTCAATCATAAAACAATCCAAATCGCCATCCATATCATAATCAAAAAAAGAAACCTGTGTGGTATATGCAGAAATATCTAACCCAAATTTAGCAGCGGCTTCGGTAAATGTTACCTCACTCCTTCCCTCTCCAGATGGGGAGGGGGAAAGGTGATTATTAATGTACAATTTATTTTTTCTTGTGCCTGTACCCATATGACCTGAGGAGCAAACATAAATATCTAACCAGCCATCGCCGTCAACATCAGTAAAAACAACACCAGTATTCCATTTGTCATCTTTTATTATTCCGGCTCTATCACTTATATCTTCAAATTTAAAATTGCCTTTATTAATATAAAGTTTATTTGCGCCAACGTTTGATGTAAGAAAAACATCGGCAAGTCCATCATTATTTATATCACCAAGTGCAACACCATTACCATTATAAAAATTTCTGAATAAAAAGCCGTTTTCAAGGCTATCATCTTCAACTTTATTATTAAAATCGATACCGGTATTATTCATCAATTCAAATAATGCCTTATTGCTGTTTGGAGTTTTATTATTGCAGGAAACAAATGCAATTGCTCCAATGCAAAATAAATAAAGAAGATAATTTTTCATCAATAAAGAAACTTGTTTGCTTAACATTATGTAAAAGTAAAAGGCCATTGAAACAATGACCTTTTACGAAATTATGATAAAATACAGTTACTAAATTTTGTTATTAGTAGCCTGAGTTTTGTTTTAGGTTTGGGTTACCAATTAACTGATCTGAAGGAATTGGGAACAATAATTCTTTTGGATCGCTGGTAGTTTTTAAAGCCCATGGTTTTAAAAACACACCGAAACGAATTAAATCCTGCCTTCTCCAGTTTTCCCAGTACATTTCACGACCTCTTTCTGCTAATAAAGTATTTGGGTTAGCAACATTAGCTGCATCTACTAAAGTAACAGAAGCCCAAACAGAAGCGCCTCTATTTACCCTTAATTGATTAACCAATACTAAAGCACCGGCAACATCAGGAGTTGATTGTCTTAATTTAGCTTCAGCTACCATCAAAACTACATCAGCATAGCGGAATATTTGAAACTGATTTCTTTGATTTCCACCACCATAATTGTTATAATCCGGCGGGTATTTAATAACACGTACGCCTGTTCTTTCTAAAGTAGCAGCATTTGTTTCAATTGCAGCAACAGCTGGTGTAAATGCCAAGTCAGTACCCTGACGATCTTTTTGATTAGTTCCATTTGCATTTTTTTGTTGACCAGCCAACATACCTGGCCTTATACCTGATACATCTGTAACACCGGCAAAATATCTACCCCCAATCCTTTGGTCTTTGGTTGTATCTATTACGGTGCCAGGTGTACCATCTCCATGCCCCTCAAATAAATTATAAAAATCAGCAAGTGTACTAAAACCGTTCCAACCTGCTCCGCCTATTTCACCTGGTTTGTTCCAGGAGTTGTAGTGCAAGGTATTCATCCAACGTTGGTTAGTACTACCAGAATTTATACCATTATTACTTTGTGTACCATTATTTGGCCATGCCCAAATAGCTTCTGTGCTTGTTGTAGCATTGTCCGGACCAAAATTGTTGAAATATTTCGGGTTTAGTGTATACCCCCCAGCCATTAGTTGAGTACCCAAGGTAACAACCTGAGTCATATCAGCATTATCAAAAGTTGGAGTTGTTCTGTTTAAAAATGCTCCTTTATTTAATAATACTTTCATTAATAAAAATTTAGTAGCATTAATATTAGCCCTGCCTTTATTTGCAGGCAACAGGTTTCTGGTAATAATTCCATTTAAGTTTGCAACAATTGCATCAACAGCTTCTTTTGCCTGATATACGGGTGCAGGATCAATAGAATTGTACTTTGCAACTTCACGATATGGAACCTGACCATAAAGATCCAAAAAGTAAAACTGAGACAACGCAAGCAAAAATTGTGCTTCATCTGCCTGAACAGCACTAGGACTTGATGCTAAAGTAGCAAGCGCATCACTTTCAGTTTTCCCTAAAGCATTAAATGCTCCAATAATTGCGCCCCTTGTCGCATTCCATGTATGAGAATGCATTACACGCCAGTCGCCATTATCATCCCAGTCGCCACCACGTGTTGGCACAAGGCTTTCATCTGAAGTGTTACATTGTAAATTTAATAACCCTCCAACTCCATGAATTAAATCATTCATATCGTTGTAAGTACCATTAAGGAAAGCTCCAGCATTTCCCGGAGCCCCGGGGGTAGGAGTAAATGAACTTTGTAATTTTTGATCAAGTTTGGTACAAGACAGTGTGCCCAGCAAAACCAAACCAGAGAGCAGTAATATTTTATTTTTCATATATTTTGTTTTTTCAAGATTAAACAAATTGCTTTATAATGAGAAGTTAATTCCAAATGTTACAGACC
>JAYSTT010000438.1:0-2847 GCA_043719495.1 Ferruginibacter sp.
GGCTGTTAATTGTTTCATGCTTTTTTTATTGTTGATTAAACCCCTATCCCCAAAAGGGGAAATAGAGAAGACTATGTTTTATATTTTTTGTGTTACAAATTTAAATAATTCTATGTTGCTTTGTTGGCACAGTTTACACTGAGGAACGAAGTGCACTCTTCAACAATATTTCTCAATTGAACATTACCCAATTTTTATTTTTACTGCCGCCCCTTCGGGCAATGTCATTAAATTAAGCATTTGTAATGACCTCACCCCACCCCCTCTCTCCAAAGGAGAGGGAACTGGAATTGGGTATTTTATAATTTAAATACTCTTAACTTAATGACATTGCGCTTCGGGATTATTTTCAGTTCAATCTTTTTTTCAATTTTCGTAATTTATACCTTTATGGGTTTGGTGTCCTTTCCAACAGCATTTTTAATGCAATACATAAAGCCATACCCGACAATACCCAAACCCACCCTTTCCTTTTCACATTTAATTTATCCACAATAAGAAAGCTTAATACTAAAATACAACTCACTACAATAATTTGTCCTGCTTCCAATCCAACATTAAAAGCAAATAAACTCCAGCCAATACTTTGGTCTTTTGCCAGCATAAACCTTATAGTGTTGGCAAATCCAAGCCCGTGTATTAACCCAAAGAACAAAGCCAGAAAGTAATTTAACCGCAAAGATCTTGTTGAAAAATCTTTTTGAAAAAAATTAAATACAGCTGTAGCAACTATTGTACAGGGAATTAAAAACTCCACCAAACTGTTGTTTACTTTTATAACATTGTAAACACTTAATGCCAGAGTTAACGAATGGCCAATGGTAAATGCAGTTACCAAAACCAACACCTGTCTCCAGTTACTAATTAAATAAATTGCACTTAAGGCCAAAACAAATAAAATATGGTCAAGTGCCTCCCAGCCAATAATATGCTGCCAGCCTATTTTAAAATAAAATGCAAAATCCTGCATAAGCTGACACTTGCTTGATAGATTGTATTAGTTTTGCTGTTCAAATATCTTTAAACTAATTTTTACTACCTAATATCTTTGCTAAATGGTATCTATATTATTTAAATGGTTAACAATTTTTACTTTTGGGAATTTACCGTCAATTACAAATACACCCCAGGCTAAAGCTGTTCATCCACTTTTTATAAGCGTTACTGAAATTGAACACAATGCAAAGGGCAAAATATTGGAGATAAGCTGCAAAATTTTTACAGATGATTTTGAAAAAACTTTACGGCAGAATTATAAAGCCACGGTTGATCTTATCAATCCAAAAGATAAAGCAGCTATGAATAAATTAGTGAGTGATTATGTGCAAAAACATTTATTACTTACCATCGATAATAAAAAAGCATCGCTTCAATTTATTGGATACGAACAACAGGAAGAAGGTATAATAAGTTACTACCAGGTTAATAATATTACAACCCTAAAAAAAATTGATATTACCAATAATATTTTATACGAGTATAAAAAAGAGCAAATAGAAATTATACATGTAACAGTAGATGGTAACAGAAAAAGTACAAAGCTTAATAACCCGGAGGATAAGTGCAGTTTTGAGTTTTGAGTTGTTATAAAGCAATAAGCTCGAGCGATAATTCCTTAAATCTTTTAAAACCTTTATCGGCAGTAACTAAAGTAAAACCTTCCACAATAGCTGTAGCAGCAATTACTGCATCTGGAAATTTAATAGTGTTTTGTTGTTTTAATTGTATCGCTTTATTTTTTATAGGATTTGTAAAAGGGATAATTGTACAATAATCTACAACCGCTTCTCTATTTTTTAGTCCCTTTTCCAACAATCCTTTCACGCCAACTAATTCTACTTCGGAAATTACAGATATAAATACAGACCCAGAAAAGTAGGGCTTTACTCTTTCTGTGCCATTTAAAGCATAAACCAAAATAATTGTATCAAGTAAAAATATTTTACCACTCAGTACGGATTTTTTTTTGGTATTCTAATCCGTCCCCTATTTTGGGTAGCTTTCCAAAAAAAGATTTTAGCATTTCCTGCTTAGTCTTGAGAATAGCTACTCCATTTTTTTTACTTCTTGGTTTTTTATCTTTTTTAATTAATGTGTTCATAAAACCAGTTTAGTGCAATTTACATTATTGTTCAATTATTACTCCTCCATTTCTTCTTTTATTTCTTCTGATATTTTCAATAAAAGTTTATCGATCCGTTGCCCATCCATATCAATTATTTCAAAAGAAAAACCACGCCACTCAAATGTTTCCCCTGTTTTTGGTATATGCTCCAGTTCATGCAGCACAAACCCTGCAAGGGTATCAAAATCATGTTCTGCCTCATTCATCCATTCAGTTTTTTCAAACTTGCTTAAAAAATCATAAAAAGGAATTTGTGCATCCACTAAATAGGTACCATCAGCTCTTTCTGTAATTTCGTATTCATCCTGCCCCGTTTGCGGCACATCGCCTACAATTGCTTCAAGAATATCATTAAGGGTAATCATTCCTTCCAATGTGCCATATTCATTTACAATAAAGCAGCTGTGAATCTTTGTTTCTTTGAATTTTTCCAGCAACTGGTAAGCGGTATTATTTTCAGGCACAAATAAAGCCGGTTTAGCAATATCTTTTAATAACTTATCCGGTGCTACTTTCAACAAATCTTTTACACTGATGATGCCTTTAATATTGTCCACCGTTTCTTCGCAAACGGGATAACTGGAATAAATAACTGTATCCATTTTATCTTTTACCTGCTGTACAGTTTCGCTGCCATCAAACCAGGCAATATCGGTACGGTGCGTCATTAGCGAGGTAATATTTCTGTCGCCCAAATGAAAAAGCCGTTCAATAATTTCTTT
>JAYSTT010000439.1:0-2841 GCA_043719495.1 Ferruginibacter sp.
GAAAAGGGTAGAGGCTTCAACCATTGTCAAACCCCACGACAAAAAAAATAAAGACAACAAAAACCGAAAAGAAGTACCTGCAACAAAACTTAAAAACAATTGGCAACCGCAAAAAGTTACCATGTCCACCCGCAACCACGCCGCAAAAACAAAGGCTGTAACAAAACCTGTTGCAGATTAAAACCTATGCCCAACAAAAAAAACTGCAACAAAATTATTGAGTAAAAAACTTGAATTGTAAAGCCGCTAATTTAGTACGGAACCCAGCTTGCACTTAACTCATAAATATGCGCAAGTCATAAAATACCTCCGCTTTATAAGATTGATTTTCATAAATATACATAAAAAATAATGGTACATACAAAATTCAAAACTTTCGTATAATTTATTGTTTAATGTATTAACAATGTAAAAAACGCAAGTTTTTATCCTTAACTTTTCTGTAAACAAAAATATCATCTTTGCCTTGGTTCGTGTCTTCGAAACATTTACGCAATAAAAGTTTCCCAAGGATATGGGGTACAAGTGAGATTCTTCTTTTCTTTTACCAAAAGAAAAGAAGAACAGAACAAGTTCACAACTATGCCGCCATAAAACACCAAAGCCGGCAACAAAAATTACCGGCTTCGTTCTTTAATTATTTAGCCTTCCTAGTTGGAAGATTACCTCCTCGCAATGATGTTCTACTTCCCCTTATACTCCAACACCAGCACCGCATTCTCCGTTAAGCTTGCACTGCTATGCAACTCGTAACGTTTATCACCGGCCTTTACCACAATGGTTGCGGTATTGGGTGGTATGCTGCCGAGGTTATGTGCAAACAGTACAATTTCGTGTTGGGCGGCTTTATCATCTAACAGCAATTGCACGGTAATTGGTTTTTCTGTAAGGCCACGGTTGGCAACCAGTAATTTGTTGTTGTAGTAAACGCTGATGGTATCGCCATCAACGGTGCCGTTATCAAAAATATCGAGCGTAATGTTTTTTACATTTACCGGTATGCGGCTAAACACGGTGTTTTTGCGGATGGGTGCAGCAGCAACCTCCTCTTTTTTTACTGGTGCTACAGGTGTTGCACTGGCGTTTCTGTTTATCTTAAACTCTTTGGGCACTTCGGCACCCATCAGGTTTTTACCAAAATAATCCCAGCGGCGGCGTGTCATGTAATCGGTTTGCTCGCCATAGCCGTGGCGTGCATTGGGGAACACCACCAGGTCGAAATCTTTATTGGCTTTTTGCAAAGCTTCCACCACCAGGTAAGTATTGTAGGGCGGCACATTATCATCCATACCGCCGTGGGCCAGCATCAGCTTGCCTTTAAGGTTGCCTGCATTTATCTGGTTGGCCTGCTTGGCATAATTGGTACTGCCATCGGGGCCTTTTTCTTCCAGGCCAATATAACGTTCGCCCCAATCATCTTCGTAATTGCGGTTATCGTGGTTACCACTTTCACTTATGCCCACTTTATAAAAATCAGGAAAGGTAAACATGGCATCGGCAGTGGCAAAGCCGCCACCGCTATGGCCCCATACGCCAACTTTATCAAGGTCTAAATAAGGCCGGGTTGCTGCCAGTTGTTTAATGCCGCTAACCTGGTCATTCAAAGTATTCTCACCCATATTTCCATAGCATGCATCGTGAAAAGATTTGGAACGTTCGGGATTACAACTGCCATCAATTATTATAACTACAAACCCAAGATCGGCAAGTGCCTGGTGATCGCCACGTGCTACAGCAAAATTACGGGGACCTACACCACCGCCCTGCGGACCGGGATAAATATAATTAACAATGGGATATTTTTTTGAAGGATCGAAATCTTTGGGTTTAAACATAAGGCCATACAAATCCCATTTACCATCGTTGCTTTTTACCTTGATGGGCTCGGGTGCTTTCCAACCGGTAGCAGTAAGTTTGCTGATATCGGTTTTCTCAAGCGTGGCAATAAGTTTGCCCTGCATATCCCGTAAAACAGAAACGGGCGGCACATTGGGTTGCGAAAAATTATCGGTAAAATATTTACCATCCGGCGAGAGGGAAACATTGTGGTTACCATCTTCGGGCGTTAGTAAGGTAAGTTTGCTGCCATCAAAATTAACGCTGTAAAAATGTGCGAAGTAAGGATCACGACCAGCCTCATGGCCATTGGCTACAAAATACAATACACGGTTTGCTTCATCCACTTTTAATAATTGTGTTACAACAAATGCGCCCCTCGTAATTTGATTTTTTAATTTGCCGGTTGTTGCATCGTACAAATATAAATGCCCCCAATCATCGCGTTCGCTGTACCAGATAAACTCGTTTGTTTTATCCAGAAAACGATTGTTGATGGTGCCTTGCCCGCTTTCGTATTGCGTGGCAACTTTTTCGGTAAACACTTCTTTAACATCGCCGGTGGCTGCATCGGCAATGCTTACTTTCTCTACCTTATGATCACGACTGGTGCTTACAAAAGCAAGTTTGGTTGCATTGGCATTCCACTCATTGTCATCATATCCGCCGCTGCTTGCAATATCATCGCTGAGGGTTCCTCTATGTTCATCGGCAGGTATTTTTAAGCGGATAACTTTTGGTACATCTACTTCAATAATTACCCGTTGAATTTTTACAATGGCACTATCCTGTGGCAGCGGGTATTTCCATTCTTCCAGCCTTGGTGCACCCACGTTTGTTGATACTAAATACATGGTGCTTACATTGCGTTGATCTTGCTGAAAGGTTGCAATCTTTTTAGAGTCGGTGCTCCAGAGCATGATGGGGCGGTCGCTATGAGTCCACCCGGCGTTGTCGGTTGCGTAGCCAAAATCTTTTATGCCATCAAAAGTTAACTGGGTTTCT
>JAYSTT010000440.1:0-6881 GCA_043719495.1 Ferruginibacter sp.
GGAGCAGCATTCATATTCATTTTAGGTATAGATGCTTTGTAAGTAACTATCTCCTGATCTAATGAATCCAGTAAAAATGCCCTGTCGCAATAGCCTAAAGCTCCCACTTTATCCTTTTTAATATTAGCGTTATAAATAATCATATACTTATAAGCCGTCATTAATTGTGTTTTAATTTTTGATTTATCCGCCATGGGCTCTCCAAGTTGTATCACTTTATCAAAAGCCGGATTTGCCAAACCAAGTGTCATTGTGGTATCAATAACCCATGATGCCTTACCCACCCAGTAATACCCCAAAATATCTTCGGGGAATTTTTGAGTAAACACATTAAACACCTCTATACTAGTTTGAGGGTTGCCACTGCGATAAAAACTATAACCTGCATTAAAAACATCTGTTCTCGTCGGGGTTTTTCTTATATCAACAACTTTTTTATACCAATTAGCTGCTTCGGTATAATTTTTTTGAGATTCGTATTTAACGGCCATAGATTTTAACAGTGCCACTTTACCCGGCTCTGTAGTATCTGCTATTACTGCTTTATCAATATAAGTACCAGCCAAAGCTTCGTTACCCGGAAACTTTAATAATGTTTTTGCATAGGTTTCCAAATCTTTAGGCCCAATTTTTTCTGGTTGCTGTAACTGAAAGAATTTTTCGTATGAAGATTTTGCATTTACAGAATCGTTTAATTTATCATAAGCAATTGCTGTTAGCCCATATAAGCGTACATCAGCAGTTGCACCGCCTGCTGCAATACAGGCATTTGCCTGGGTTATACATTCGGCAAATAAACCCTGTGCATATTTTATGGTTGATCTGTAATAACATGAATTGGATTGATCATCCCCCATCAATGTTAAATATTTTTCCAGGTATTCGGCCGATTTTATAATGTTTGTATTGTAAAATAACAGGTAAAGGTTTTTATATACCGGAATATAGTTAGGATCTGCTGCAATAGCATCGTTATAATATTTCATGTATATATCTTCCTGAGTATACCCTTGTGTTTCATAAACTTTGCCGGCACGATATCTGGCTCTGGCATAGGAAGGGTTTAAACCTATTGCACTTTGATAAGATGTAACTGCATTGCCGCCATCTGTAAATTTGCGGTAAGCATCGCCTAAAAGGCAATATGTTTCGGGATCTTTAAAACCTTTTAATGTAGTGGCCAATTTTAATTTCTCTATTGCGTATGCAGCATCACCATTTTTAGAGTCGTAATTACCGTTGGCAAGGCCAATGGCATTTAAAACAGGAATGCTTTTACCCTGGCTTAAAGAAAGGGCTATTTCAAAATGATTACGGGCATCTTGTGTTTTACCTTCCATTAATTCTATATGTCCCACACCAGCAATTAATAAAGCACTATTGCTGTTTGCTTCTAATGTTTTACGGTACAATTCTTTTGCAGCATTGATATTTTTATTTTCATCATTAGCGATTAAGGTTTGACCCAGCCAATAGGCTGCATCAACATTATTGGGATTGGTAGCAAGTAATTTTTCAAATACAGCTTTGGCACTTTTATATTTTTCGTTATACAAAAACTTCCGCCCTTCTTCAATATTCTGCGCATTAAGAAAGTTTGCTAACACGATAGTAAAAAGAAAAAATACCGTTTTTTTAAGCTTGCTCATTTTATTTTACTGTTTTATACTTTACAATGTTATTAATTTTACCAACACGGGCTTCAAAATTCATGATAATCTTTTTATAATTTCTCATTAATCTTTACACTTCGGATATAAAAACTCATTTTATGCCCCAGGTATGCCCTTCTGAAAATTAACTGCCCCCTCTCATTTTTTAAAAAACTAATAAACCCTGTCCCTAAACCCGGGCTTTTTTCTTTTACAACATAATACAAACCACGTACCAAGGGATACCTTTTGGTTAAGATACCCAATTGGGTTGGTTTTACATAAGGTGAATCGGAACAGTTATCACATTTTATGTATGCCATTTTTACCTTTTTTAACATATTCACCTGTGCGGTATCCTCGGGGTTTCCTATCCAGCTTATACCTACAAATCCTATTGCATTTTCATCGGTAGCCACATATTCCAGCACCTTCCTGCTGCTTTTTACTGCTTTTACAATAGTACTGTCAAATTGGGCACCTCTTAAAATACTATCGACAGCAAAACGTACTATACTGGTTGCATTTAATCCATCAAAAACAAAAGTTTGTTTTCTTCCCATTGTGCCCGATAATTGTTTTTTCAACCTGTCAACAGTAAACAAAGTATCGTTGCTTTTGCCATTAACCACCACTACAATTGCATCTGAAGCAACACTACCCCAAATGGGCACATAATTAAAATTATTTTTAAAAAAATCTTCTTCGTTTGGGTTTAAGCCACGGGTGGCAATTATCATTCTTGTTGCAGAGTCTTTTAATAAATCTTTAAAGCAATCGACTTCTGTTTTATACTGTACATTAATTTTTGCTTTTGGAAAAGATGCTTCAAAAACTTTAATTTGCTCATCAATAATCGGTTTGTAAGATTCATCTGCACTAATATTAATTATTCCTTCAGTTGCTGTATCCAGTTCTGTTCCTTTATAATTATTATTACAGGCCACCAAAAATAAAAAGCAGCAAAAAATAAAAAAGCCCGTACTGTTTTTTATGCTGAAAAAAGATTGCTTTATCATCTATCCTTAAAATAATTTTTACTATACCCCCTGAACAATCTAAACAAACCATATACCCAGCATATTACTGCAAACATTTTCATTGTACCCGGATCGTACTTGCTTAAAAAATTTGCCGTGTATTTATTGGGAAACATAAAGAAAAAACCAACTGCAATAAAAAAGACCCCCATGGTATAATTGGTTATACTTCGCATGCGGATAATATTTTTATCCCTTTCGCTTGGTTGTTCTTTTTCAAATTCTTCTAGTGCCATGAAATATATTTTATTAAATAACTGTAAGGCTAAACTAACCTTACAGCTTTTGAAATTACGGGACTACCAAAATACAAAATTATTAGCGCAAAATCAGTTTGCAGCTACAAACTTTACAGGAATGGTATAATAAACCGATACATTTTGGCCATTTGATTTTCCGGGAACCCATTCAGGCATTTTCTTTAATACCCTTACCACTTCTTTATTAAACTCTTCGCCGCCATCCTGTACAGTTACAAAACTTTGCAGTTTTCCATTATAGCCTACTACAAATTTTACTTTTACACTTACTACTTCCCCCTCTTCCAAATCTCTTGGATTGGTTAAATTTCTTTTCAAAAATTTTATAAGTGCCTCCATACCACCGGGGTAAGCAGGCATTACTTCCGGGCTATAGGTTGCTGTGTTAATATCAACTGGTGGTTTTACTGGTTCAGGATCTTTTCCTTTTCCTCCTTCTACAACATCACCAAGTTCATCAATTATTGGTAAAACACCAGGTTGGCCAATAGTTGTAATACTTGCAATTGCAACAGTATCTGAAAGTGATTGCAGTAGTTCTACCGGTTCATCAGGAGTTGCAATCACAGGTGTATTAAATATTTGTGTAGGCGATTTTTGCTTTGGCTGTTGTGCTTCCATTGGTTTTTCAGGCTCTTTTTCTTTTACAGTTTGCAGAGATACTATTCTTGTTTCATAACCATCGGCCACTATTACAATTTTCTTTTTAGGAATAAAAGTAAATGCGGATAATACTATTACCACTGTAATCATTGAGCCAATCGATTTCATTAAACGGTTATCATAATATTTACGAAGGTTGTAAGCGCCATAGGCTTTGTTTCGGTTTTCGAAAACAATGTCCAACACATCGCTTTTCAAAATTAATTCTGTTGTCATAATTTTTGTATTAATCCCGATAGCATCAGGAGATGAAAGAATATTTTTGAAACAAGCGCTTGTTTGATAATGAGATGAGATTGTTGTATGATTCCATAAAAGGAAAGTTATAAGCTGCAAGCAACAAGGAATAAGCTATGTTATTACAGTGTCCAATTTATAAGATCCCCTTGCAACTTGCAGCCTGCAACTTATCTTTGCGCCATGAAGATTTTGATGGTATGCCTGGGCAATATTTGCAGAAGCCCCTTGGCAGAGGGGATTTTACAACACAAGGTATTTAAAGCAGGGTTAAAATGGATGGTGGAAAGTGCAGGTACCAATGGTTATCATACCGGCGAGCCGCCGCATGATTTGAGTATTAAAGTAGCTTTACAAAATGGCATTGATATCAGCAAACAACGAAGCAGAAAATTTATTGCCGCAGATTTTGAACATTATGATAAAATTTATGCAATGGCTAAAGATGTAATGGATAATATGAAAAGTATAGCTGGAGAAAAATTTGATGATAAAAAAGTTGATTTACTGTTAAACGAATTATATCCCGGGCAAAACAGGGATGTACCCGACCCATGGAGCCTGCCAGAAAAATATTATCACCAGGCATTTGATTTGATTAATAAAGCATGTGAAAAAATAATAACCAACAGATAAGAAAACAAAGATGATAAACAAACCGTCCATACCGCAGGGCACAAGGGATTTTTCGGCAGCAACAATCCGAAAAAGAAATTATATTCAAACCACTATTAAATCGGTTTTTGAAATATACGGGTTTCAGCCATTGGAAACCCCTGCAATGGAAAATTTAGAAACCCTGATGGGGAAATATGGAGATGAAGGGGATAAATTAATCTTTAAGATTTTAAACAATGGGCTTAACAACGAAAAGAATATTGAATCGGCAAAAGCTGGTTTTGAAAAAATTTTAGAGGGAAAGAATAGTATTGATATATCTGAAAGAGCTTTAAAATACGACTTAACCATTCCTTTTGCCAGGTATGTGGCTATGAACCATACTAAAATTACTTTCCCTTTTCGCCGTTATCAAATTCAACCCGTATGGCGTGCCGACAGGCCGCAAAAAGGCCGCTACCGTGAATTTACTCAATGCGATGCTGATGTAGTAGGCAGCCTGTCTTTAATGAACGATGTGGAGTTTGCTTTAATTTATGATGAGGTTTTTAACCGCCTGGGGTTATTTGATTATGAATTAAGAATTAACAGCCGTAAAATTTTATCGGCACTGGCAAAAGCATGCCATGCTACAGATAAACTTATTATTATTACAACAGCCATTGATAAACTCGATAAAGTAAGCATCAACAAAGTAAAAGCTGAGTTATCAGAAAAAGGTTTATCAGACAATCAAATAGAAATAATAGAAAAATATATAACCATCAGTGGCAGTAATGAAGAAAAAATAAACCAGTTAATTAGTTTGCTGGGCAATATGGCCGAAACCAAACGTGGCCTAGAAGAAATAAAAAAGATACTTACACACACCGTCGGTAAAAATATTACAGTTGATTTTACATTAGCCCGTGGCCTTAATTATTACACCGGCATTATTTACGAAGCCAAAGCCCCGTCTATTGTACAAATGGGTAGTATTGGCGGTGGGGGCAGGTACGATGATTTAACGGGATTATTTGGAGTCCCCAATATTCCCGGCGTGGGTATTAGTTTTGGTGTTGACCGTATTTATGATGTACTGGAAGAATTAAAATTATTTCCGGAGAATTTGCAGGTAAGCACTCAGGCCCTGTTTTTTAATATGGGAGAAAAGGAAAGTGATTTTGCATTTAACATTATGCAAAAAATGCGCAAGGCAGAAATTGCCTGCGAACTTTACCATATTGAAGAAACTAAAATTGCAAAACAATTCCGCTATGCCGAAGAAAAGAAAATACCTTTTGCTGTAATTATTGGCAGTAAAGAAATAGAACAGAATTATTGCCAGGTAAAAAATTTATTAACCGGCGAACAGCATGTGGTAATATTTGAAAACCTGGCAGATTTTTTTAACAAGAAATAAAAAATATTTTTACTAATTAAATTATAATGCTTCATAAATAACAGCAGCACCCTGCCCCACTCCCACACACATGGTTGCAAGGCCATGTTTTGCTTTGCGGCGTTTTAATTCATATAACAATGTAGTGGAAATTCTTACGCCACTGCAACCCAACGGATGACCGAGTGCAATAGCACCTCCGTTTACATTTACTTTTTCCAAATCCAATCCCAAATCATAAATGCACGCAATAGATTGTGATGCAAAAGCTTCGTTCAATTCTATTAAATCTAAATCGGCAACAGTTAGCCCGGCTCTTTCCAATGCTTTTTTACTTGCAGGCACCGGGCCAATACCCATTACAGCCGGATCTACCCCTGCAACAGCCATACTTGTAATTTTTGCCATTGGCTGTAACCCATATTTTTTAACTGCGGCTTCGCTTGCCAGTAACATGGCAGCAGCACCATCATTAATGCCCGAAGAATTGCCTGCGGTAACGGTACCGTCTTTTGCAAAAGCTGGCTTAAGCTGCCCCAATTTTTCTAAGGAAGTTAATCTTGGATGTTCGTCTTTCTCAAAATCAAAAACATCCTGACCAATTTGAACCTGCAAAGGAATAATTTCTTCAGCCCATTTATTTGCATCCAGTGCAGTGGCATATTTTTTTTGGCTCGCCATCGCAAATTCATCCTGTGCATTGCGGCTTATGTTCCATTGTCGGGCTACATTTTCGGCCGTTTCTCCCATGCTGTAAGGATAATATAATTCCGATAATTTTTTATTTACAAAACGCCAGCCCAATGTAGTATCAAAAATCTGTGGTTCTCTTGCAAAAGCAGCAGTCGCTTTGGGTATTACAAAGGGCGCCCTGCTCATACTTTCCACCCCGCAGGCAACAATTAAGTCACCATCCCCACAGGCAACAGCTCTTGCCCCATCCATTATGGCCTGCAGGCCACTTGCACACAAACGGTTTACAGTATTGCCACTAACGGTTACGGGAAGCCCTGCTAATAAAGCCGCCATC
>JAYSTT010000045.1:0-4445 GCA_043719495.1 Ferruginibacter sp.
GGCACATTATTCATTGTAAATGTTTTAATGTTACGGCTCGCCTTGGCTTTTTCAGTAATGGTAACATTTAAACCACCTTTTGGTATAGCAGTTATTATCAGTTCACTTGGAAAGTCAAGTATATAACGGCTAAATGCAACCGGAATTGATTTTTGAAAATACCAATTTGTTACTGCATTCAAAGCAGTTGCTTCATCTTTATATTTATATTCTATAATGCTGCCTGGTTTTACTTCAGGAAAAGTAAAAATCACTTCGGAGTACCGTTTATTTATTTTCTTTCGGTAAATAGCATCCTTTTCTACCTTTGTAAAAACAAGATTACCGGAGGCATCCAGATTAATTGTTTGGGCAGAAATATTTTTTATTTCTTCTATACCTTTTTCAGAGTAGTAACGGATTTTAATATTGGCCTTATCAGTACCATTTGCAGTTAAGATCTTTATTCGTACATGATGGTTCAATTCAGTTCGCAATGGGCTAAAAAGACTGCTCAAATTAAGGTTGCAATACACTTCTGCAACATCAAACAAAACCACTGCTTCGGCAGCCTTATCAAATTCGCAGTCTTTCATTTCCAGATCGGCTTTATCTACTTTACCAAAAGCAGGGATCTCTTTTTGCGCAAACGCAGAAGAAGTTAAGCTTAAGAGGGTTAAAAATGTCAGTATAGTTTTCATAATGGTAATTATATGCTGTAAAGTAATTATTTTTAGCTTATTAATGTAATAATAGTGTGTTTATTATAAAAACTTATTAATGAAAATAATAAAACTGTTCTTTAGCGTTTTTATATTTTGTTCGGCTACTGCACAAAATAGCAAACCTAAGTTAAAGACAAACAACAATAATAATACGCTGCTATGGGAGATAAGCGGCAGGCAGCTTACTGCACCAAGTTATTTATTTGGCACATTTCACCTTATATGTAAAGATGATATACATTTTAGTGAACAGTTAAAAACTGCAGCAAGATCATCAAAAGAAATATACATGGAAATGGATATGGATGACCCTGCTACCATGATGGGAGGGTTATTACTTATGAATATGAAAGGAGACAGTACTTTAAAAACTCTTTTTAATGCAGCGGAATATAAAAAAGTTGAACTGTTTTTTAAAGATTCGTTGCAGATGCCTATTGCCATGTTTCAAAAAATGAAGCCATTTTTTTTAATGGCACTGCTGTATCCAAAAATGCTGCCCTGCAAAACCATGAGCGGTGTTGAGCAGGAATTGATGAAGCTGGCCAAAGAAAATAAAAAAGAAATAAAGGGGCTGGAAACCATGGCTTTTCAGGCATCGGTGTTTGATAGTATTCCCTATAAACAGCAGGCAAACGAATTATTAAAAACCATTGACAGTCTGGATTCTTACAAAAAATATTTTGATACAATGGTAAGAATTTATAAGAACCAGCAATTAAAAGAAATGCAAAGCCTTTTTACCAAAAGCGAATTTGGTATGGAAGATAACCAGGATATTTTATTAGATAAAAGAAATAAAAACTGGGTAGCTCAACTAAAAATAATAATGAAAAAAGCTAGCGTTTTTGTTGCTGTTGGTGCAGGGCATTTAGTAGGAGATATGGGGTTGATAGCTTTATTAAGAAAAGCAGGTTATACACTCAGGCCTATTGAAAACAGGTATTAATTAATTATCCGGTATCTATTTAATAACCACTGCCTGTACTATTTTTTCTCCCATTGCTTCATTTATACGTTCAACAATTATTTCTTTTTGATACAGCAATTCATTTTTAAGCGGTGCAACTGATGAGGTAATATATAAAGTGTGATTAATGATTTGAATTTTATCTGTGTATTTGGCAATGGTTTTTCCCATAACCTGTTCCCAAACTTCTTCTATACGCAAAGATTGTATGCCACTTTTTAAGCGGCTTTTTTGCAAAAATTGCTGAATTGCATCCTGTAAAGATATTTCTGCCATTTATTTAATATAAAATTGGTAAGATCCTGTTATTTCACCTGTTCCCTTTTTATCCCAGATACGAAAGTTAACAATGATGTATTTCTTTTTATCATCCATTTTAGTGATTACCGCCTTTATAGTGATGTATTTGGCATCATCTGCTGATACACCCGTTTCCTCATACGCTTTAAATAGATCTTCGCTATTCAAAACTTCAAATCCCGAATTTAGTTTTACCACTTCAGAGGCACCAGGATAAACTTTACCATCTATTTTTACCCAGCCGGTATCTAAAACAACCAGCATATTTACCTGCTGATCTACATTTACTTTATTATCTTCCGGAATTTTGCTGTTATCGTTAAAATATAAAGCGGCTTCTTTTACTATAAAGCCTTTACACTTCATTTTAATACCATTTTTAAATGTTAATACCGGAATGCTGGTTGTTACTGGTTTAGCCACTGCTTTTACCACTTTTTTTGACACAGGTTTTTTTTGGGCAAGTAAATTACCAGTATTTAAAAACAAACAGCCACAAACAAACAACAGGTATTTAAAATGTATTTTCATTTTATAAATTTTGTAATTAACGAAAACCTTTGATAAAAATAAATCTTTTAAGTTCAAAATTGAAAATTATAATTCAATTACCTGGTATTTTACTGCTAAGGAAGTAAATGCATTTTCAAGCCTTTCTTTATGGGTATCGGTAATAAAAACCTGTCCGGTATTTTGTTTGCAAACCCAATGTAACAGTTGGCTCATACGGTTATCATCTAATTTTTCAAACACATCATCTAAAAATAAAAGAGGCGCAAAGCCTTTATTAATTTTTAATAGCTCAAACTCCGCCAGCTTTAAGGCAAATAATAAACTTTTGCGTTGCCCCTGCGATGCCGTGTTTTTAAATGATTGCCCGTTAAGTTGCATGGCAATATCATCTTTGTGTACCCCTCCGTTACTTCGCTGAAGCATAAAATCTTTTTGTCGGTATTCGTTTAATACCGATTCAAAATTACTGCTGTTTAACTGGCTTTCATATTGTAAGGTTATCGCTTCTTTGTTACCTGCAATCTGGCTGTAAAAATTTTGCACCAATGGAATTAACCCTTCTGTAAAATTTTTACGTTTGGTATAAATAAAAATGCCCGGTTTAATTAATTGTTCGTCCAGCACTTCCAAAAGTGGCCAGTCGGTTTTACCCTGCTCGGCAAATCGTTTTAATAAACTGTTGCGCTGCTGCAATACTTTATTATATTGTATAAGTTGCAAAAGATATTCAGCATCCATCTGGCTAATTACGGTATCAATAAATTTTCTGCGTTCCTCACTGCCTCCTGTAATTAATCCTATATCATCAGGGGCTACCATTACTGCCGGAAATTTGCCGATATGGGCTGATAATTTTTCATAAGGGATACCATTCAATAAAAATTCTTTTTTCCCAACCCCACGGTGAATACAAACAACAGTATTATCTTTTACAGAATGCAATGGTTGTTCTTCGCTGCTATCTTCTCCATTTCCTCCTCCTTTGGAGGAGATAGAGGAGGCCACTTCCAGCCTAAACCCATCTTTATCAAACTGTACATTTATGGTATCAGTTTTACTGAAATAACTTTTGGTAAAACAGCAATAATAAACCGCATCCAACAAGTTGGTTTTGCCCTTGCCGTTTAAGCCACAAATACCAATAATCCTTTCTTTAAAATTAAAAGTAGAATGGCTGTAATTTTTGTATTGAGTGATGGTTATTTTGTTGATTTGGAGCATTGCGGCTGCAAGATAATTTAAAGATTGAAGTATGGATTTAATAAAACACAATTAATGACTGATAAAATTTCCACTTTTCAAAGGAGCGTCGCCACTGCTGTTCAACCAAAGATATACTGCCGGCAACCCTAAAAAATCAGTTTTCAAAACTGTAAACCGAAAAGCTAAAACCCTTATCTTTGCCGCCTAAAATTTAAATACCTTGGCAACAAAGTTTTCTAAAGAAACTTATTTATACTGGTACGAACTGATGCTGCTTTTACGCAGGTTTGAAGAAAAAACCGGTCAACTGTATGGGATGCAGAAAATCAGGGGATTTTGCCACCTGTATATAGGGCAGGAAGCTGTAGCAGCAGGATGTATGACGGCCACTAACCCTGACGATAAATTTATAACGGCATACAGATGCCATGCTTTAGCAATAGCCAAGGGGGTTACACCAAAAGCAAGTATGGCAGAATTATATGGAAAAGCAACAGGTTGCAGTAAAGGAAAGGGTGGAAGTATGCACTTATTTGGTGTTGATGTTGGCTTTTTTGGGGGTCATGGTATTGTGGGTGCACAAATTGGAACTGGTGCCGGTTTAGCTTTTGCAGAAAAATATAAGGGCACCAATAATGTTGCTTTGTGTTTTTTTGGAGATGGTGCTGCCCGACAGGGAATGCTGCATGAAACATTTAACATGGCCATGCTTTGGGATTTGCCGGTAGTATTTATTTGTGAAAATAACCATTATG
>JAYSTT010000441.1:0-6881 GCA_043719495.1 Ferruginibacter sp.
GGTTATTTTGCTATAGATGGTGCTATTGGCTTGGGCAGAATGCAAAATTACCAACCAGAGCAACCCATTTATTATAGTCACCAAGTACATGCTGGTACCAACCAAATTAGTTGTTTATACTGCCATGGTACTGCACAAGACAGCAAAGTTGCTGGTATTCCTTCGGTAAATGTGTGTATGAATTGCCATAAAGCTATTAATAAATACGAAGGTCCCGATGTATTGACTAGAGAAAACGGAATATCTGTAAACGGTACTGCCGAAATTCAAAAATTATACGAATACGCAGGGTGGGATCCTATTGCTAAAGCCTATAAAGCCGATAATAATAAAGATGGTATTGCTGACGGTGCAAAACCAATTCCTTGGGTAAAAGTTCATAACCTGCCCGACCATGTTTATTTTAACCACAGCCAGCATATAAAAGTAGGTAAGCAACAATGCCAAACCTGCCATGGTAACATTCAGGAAATGCCCGAAGTTTATCAGTTTGCAGAATTAAGTATGGGCTGGTGTATTAACTGCCACAGGGAAAGCAAGGTTGATTTTTACAATAAAGCAGATAGTACAGGCAATAAATTTTACAGCATTTACGAAAAATTTCACAACGATTTAAAAGCGGATACCATAAAAGATAGTTATGGAAATGTAAAAGAAATACGGAAGGCAAAGATGGATAGTGTAACAGTAGAAAAGATTGGAGGTACAGAGTGTCAAAAATGTCACTATTAATCCCTGTTCCTAAAGGGGAAAAGGCGGAACGATTTAGAATTAATTATCATTAGCACATTAGCATACTATGAGTAATAAAAAGTACTGGCAAAGTTTTGGTGAACTCAATCAAACTGAAAGTTTTAAGCAATCGGCTAAAAATGAATTTCAGGAAGAATTACTGCCATTGGAGGATTTAGATGATAAAGGCATTTTGGATGCCAAAACCCCACGCAGGGATTTTCTTAAATATTTAGGATTTAGTACCGCTGCTGCTACTTTAGCCGCCAGTTGCGAAATGCCGGTTCGTAAAGCTGTTCCTTATTTGCAAAGGCCCGATAATATTATTCCGGGTGTTGCTAATTATTATGCTTCCACATACGTAAATGGCGGAGATGTTATTTCAGTTGTAGTTAAACAAAGAGATGGCCGCCCTATTAAAATAGAAGGAAACGAATTATCAGGCATTACTAAAGGCGCTACAAGTGCACAGGCACAGGCATCTGTTTTGGATTTATATGATAATACCCGACTTCGTTATCCCATGCAAAAAGATGGTAAAGACTTTAAAGAAGTTACCACTTTTGATTCTTTTGATAAATTAGTTAGTGCTGCCATTACAGGCAAAACTGTGGTGTTATTAACTTCAACAGTCAACTCACCCTCTACACTGCAGATAATAAACGAATTTTTGGTAAAATATCCAGGCAGCCGCCATGTACAGTACGATGCAGTTAGTTACAGCGGAATGTTACAGGCAAATGAAGCTTGCTATGGGAAAAAAATAATTCCTTCTTATCATTTTGAAAATGCTAAAGTAATTGTTAGCCTTGCTGCCGATTTTTTGGGCACCTGGTTAAGCCCTACAGAATTTAGTAAGCAATATTCTGTAAACAGGAAAATAAGTGGTGAAAAACCTGAGTTGAGCCGCCATATTCATTTTGAGAGTATGATGAGTATGACAGGTAGTAATGCTGATGACCGCTTTACACATAAGCCTTCTGAAACTGGTGCAGTAGCAGTTGCTATTTTAAATGCATTGAATGGTACAGCTTCTGCTTTTACTGATAAAAAATTAAACGACGGTATTAAGTTGGCTGCTGATAAATTAAAAGCAGCAGGTGGAAGCGCATTAGTAGTTTGTAGCAGCAATGATATCAATGTTCAGATAATAGTTAATGCTATCAATGAAGCCATAGGTGCAAATGGAAAAACGATCAACTGGGCCATAACATCCAACTACCGTAAAGCTGTTGATGCAGATATGGTTAAGCTGGTAGATGATATGAATAACGGCGCTGTTGGTGCAGTTTTAATACATGGTGTAAATCCTGCCTATTCTTATAACGACAGCAAAAAATTTACTGACGGACTAAATAAGGTTTTAGGTATTTCATTTAATGCCACAATGGATGAAACGGCAGAAAATTGTAAATACATTCTTCCTTCTCCTCATTGGTTAGAAAGTTGGGGTGATGCTGAACCTAAAACTGGCTATATAAGTATTATACAACCTACTATCAATCCATTATTTAAAACAAGGGCTTTCCAAACTTCATTATTAAAATGGAGCGGAAGTGCCACAACAGATTACGAAAATTATTTTAAAAATTACTGGGCTGCTAAACTGGGCAGTGTTGATAATTATAATAAAGCATTACAGGACGGAGTGGTAGAACCGGCAACAATGCTGGTTGGAAGCAGCACTTTCAGTAATGCTAAAGTAGCTGAAGCAACTGCAAAAATTGCTACTGTTAAAACAAATGCTGCGGAAACAGAGGTTGTCTTGTATCAAAAAATATCAATAGGTAATGGCAGTCAGGCTAACAATCCATGGTTGCAGGAATTGCCAGATCCTATTACAAAAGTAACCTGGGATAATTATGCTATGATGAGCCCGGCAATGGCAAAATCATTGTTAGCTATAGATGTAATGAACCAGGAATATGGTAATCAAAGTAATTACGAGGTTCATCCAGAAAAACCGGTTGTAAAAATCACGGCTAATGGAAAATCAATGGAGTTACCTGTAATCGTAATTCCCGGTATGCATTCTGCTGTTGTTGCTATTGCGGTAGGATATGGAAGAGGAAGTGAAGGTGCAACAGCAGAAAAAATTTCTGAAAATATAGGAAAGTCTGCAGTAGGTGCTGGACAAAATGCCTATAAATTAGTAGGTTTTGATAGAACAAATCTGTATTCATCTGTTGCCAAAATTGAAAAAACCGATAAAACATATCCATTAGCACAAACACAGGTGCATGGCTTTACCGAAAGCCGTCCGGTAATTTACGAAACCAACCTTACAAGTTTTATTGCCAACCCCGAAGCTGTTTTGGAAGAAATTACTAAAGAGCGGTTGAACATTACTGCAAACGACAGCAAAGATTTTGTAAAAGATGCCACCATGTATCCCGATTTTGATAAACCGGGTATTAAATGGGGAATGAGTATTGACTTGGGCACTTGTACAGGTTGCAGTGCCTGCGTCGTAGCATGTACCGCCGAAAATAATGTAAGTGTGGTAGGTAAAATGCAGGTGCAAAGGGCTCATGAAATGCACTGGTTGCGTATTGACCGATATTTTACCGGGGACCTGGAAAACCCTGATGTGGTATTTCAACCAATGCTTTGCCAGCATTGCGATAACGCACCCTGTGAAAACGTTTGCCCGGTTGCAGCAACCAACCACAGTACAGAAGGTTTAAATCAAATGACTTATAACCGTTGTATTGGTACAAGATATTGCGCCAACAACTGTCCTTATAAAGTACGTCGTTTTAACTGGTTGGATTATACAGGGGCTGATAGTTTCCCCGATAACCAAAAACCAATGATTGGAACTTACATGGATGAATCTGTTATGCAGATGAATGAAGATTTAACAAGAATGGTGTTAAACCCTGATGTTACTGTACGCAGTAGAGGTGTTATTGAAAAATGTTCTTTCTGTGTACAACGTTTACAGGAAAGTAAATTGGAAGCTAAGAAAAACCAAGACCCAACCTTAGTGCGTAATGTAAAAGTGGCTTGTATGCAGGCTTGTCCTACTAATGCCATCAGCTTTGGTAATGTTAACGATAAACAAAGCGATGTGTATAAAATAAGAAACATTGAGCAAAAGCATCGCAGCTTTTATGTAATGGAACAATTACACGTTTTACCCAACGTAAGTTATCTGGCTAAAGTTAGAAATACAGACAGGCATATAGGTATTGAAGAAGAAAAGGCGTAGAAGAAGCCCCTCCTATCCTCCCGAAGGGGAGAGAAATCAAGGAGATATTAGCGAAGATTGTTTAAACGAAATTTGCTTAAATAAAAGTTGAATAAAGATAAAAAGCTGAAATGCTTAATTACAAATATTGAAACAAAAGCCAAAGCCTGGCCTCCCTCTCTATTGGAGAGGGAACGAGGGAGAGGCCGCTAATAAAACAATATGTCATTACTGAAATACGAATCGCAACTAAGAGAACCGCTGGTAGATGGTGATAAAGATTACCACCAGGTAACGGAAGATATAGTACGCCCCATTGAGATGAAGCCAAGCCGCCTTTGGTATATTGGTTTTTTTATCAGTGTGGGATTGCTGTTATTTGGCGTTTACAGTGTTTATCGTGAGGTTACTTACGGTATAGGTCAGTGGAACGTAAATAAAACTATTGGCTGGGGTTGGGATATAACCAACTTTGTTTGGTGGGTAGGTATTGGTCATGCTGGTACTTTAATCTCTGCTATCTTATTGCTGTTCCGCCAAGGATGGAGAACAGGTGTAAACCGTGCCGCAGAAGCGATGACAATTTTTGCAGTAATGTGTGCTGGTCAATTTCCTATATGGCATATGGGCCGTGTATGGATGGCTTTCTTTGTTATGCCTTATCCAAACAGCCGTGGGCCTTTGTGGGTTAACTTTAACTCACCCTTATTGTGGGATGTATTTGCAATATCAACTTATTTCACTGTATCATTATTGTTCTGGTATTCTGGCTTATTGCCCGATTTAGCTACAGTACGTGACAGGGCAAGAACTAAATTCCGCAAAATGTTTTATGGTGTGGCAGCATTTGGCTGGAGCGGAAGCACAAAACACTGGCAGCGCCACGAATCTTTATCATTGGTTCTGGCTGGTTTAAGTACACCACTGGTACTGTCTGTACATACCATCGTATCTTTTGACTTTGCTACGTCAATTGTTCCGGGATGGCATACTACTATCTTTCCTCCTTACTTTGTTGCCGGAGCAATATTTTCTGGTTTTGCAATGGTACAAACACTCATGATTGTTCTTCGTAAAGTTTTAAATTTACAGGATTATATTACTATTGGCCACATAGAAGCCATGAATAAAGTAATTGTACTAACAGGAAGCATTGTGGGTTGTGCCTATTTAACCGAATTATTTATTGCATGGTACGGCCAAAATCCATATGAATGGTATGCATTCAGCGAAAACAGGGCAAATTTATTTAGTCCTTATGGCTGGAGTTATTGGTTAATGATGTTTTGTAATGTTGTATCGCCTCAGTTATTCTGGAGCCGAAAATTAAGAAGGAACATTACAGTTACTTTCTTTATGAGTATCATTGTAAATATAGGTATGTGGTTTGAACGTTTTGTAATTATTGTTACTTCTGTTTACAGAGATTATTTACCATCCAGCTGGAGTACTTATTACAGCCCCAGTATTTATGAAATTGGTTTTTATTTAGGCACATTTGGTTTGTTCTTTACCTGTTTCTTCCTGTTTGCAAAATATTTCCCGGTAATTGCTATTGCCGAAATTAAAGCGGTATTAAAGACCAGCGGAGAAAATTATAAAGAAAAGATGACAGATATAGAGAAAGCCGATGCGGAAAAATTTTATATAGCAGAAGTAGAACACGCTCATTAGCCCCTATCCCCTGAAGGGGGAAACGGAGAAGATGGAAGCGAAGAAAAGTAGTTTGATTTTTAAAAAATAATTGTTTAACCAGCCGATAGTTCATTTTTGAACAGAAGGCACAAAAGCCCTTTTAGGGGTTTGGGGTATGGGAATTAAAAAATTTGTTGTAGGCAGTTTTGATGACGAAGCAGTATTATTTCCTGCGGTGAAAAAAGTTCGCCGTGCCGGATATAAAATACACGATGTGTTTACTCCTTTTCCTGTGCATGGATTAGACCATGCCATGGGCCTGAGGGAAACCAGTATTCATACTGCAGGGTTTATTTATGCAATTACCGGCACTACTACTGCCTTAAGTGGTATCAGTTATATTTTGGTACACGACTGGAAATTAAATATTGGTGGTAAACCAAACTTTGCTTTACCAGCCTGGATACCGGTTACATTTGAGCTTACAGTTTTGTTTGCAGCAGTAGGTATGGTACTTACTTTTTGTTACCTCTGTAATCTTGCACCTTTTGTAAAAAAACATCATTTTCATCCAAGAGCCACTGATGATCTATTTGTAATGGCAATTGCATGTACCGATAAAACCAATGATGCAGAAGTAGAGGCTTTTTTACAAAATGCCGGAGCAAAAGAAATAAATGTTCAGGTTGCAGAAACCGGCTGGTGGATTGGCAGGTATCATAAAGAACAAAAATTATACAAAGAAGAAAAGGGGTATTAGCCCCTATCCCCTAAAGGGGAAAATGGAGAAGATTGAAGTGATAGAGAATTGATAATTATTTAATTGATAATTGATAAATGAAACGAATTACTTATTTAACTGCAATTGCAACACTTATTGTAACAGTAAGCAGTTGCGATAGCAAGCGCCAGCCTGGTAAAGTGTATATGCCAGATATGGCTTACAGCAGGGCATATGAAACCTATGCGGCACATGATTCACTGATATTTACAACTAATATGTTTGATGCCGGGCATAAAATATATTACAATAGCCTGCCCGTTAGTGGCACAGTAAAAAGAGGCGAACTTTTTCCATATACTGTTCCTAACGATAGCAATGGGTTAATTAATTTAAGCAGCCTGGTAAAAAACCCACTGCCGCCATTAAATGCAACAGATAGTGCTGAGGCCTCAAGATTATATAATATTAATTGTGCAATTTGTCATGGTGCAAAAGGAGGAAACAATGGCCCCGTATCTTTAAAACTGGGGGGAGTAAAAAATATCATTGCTGCATCTCCGGGTTATAGCGACGGCCGGCTTTTTTATATTTTAACCT
>JAYSTT010000442.1:0-16798 GCA_043719495.1 Ferruginibacter sp.
AATAACCTGCCGGAGTTTCCGGAGTATCATAATTTTATAAGGGATATTTTGCAGGAATAAGAAAGGGGACTTGTAAAGATGTTACAAAGAACAAACATCAAAAAGGGGAATAGGTTCAAGCTTTAAGGGATAAGCATTACTCATCAAAATTATTTTGCTGCTCACTTGCAGCTTTTCCCCTTGCAGCTTCTCCTTCTGCTTTCCCTTATTTTTACAGTATGAAGCGAAAAATATTATTCCGTTGGATAAAAATAATTGTGCTGCTGTATGCTGCCATTGGCATCGCATTATTTTATTTACAGGAAAAATTTATTTTTCATCCCCAAACACTGCCCGCCAACCATGTTTTTAATTTTGATATTCCTTTCAAGGAAATAAATATTCCATTTAATGAAACTGATACGCTTAATATGGTTCAGTTTTTTCCGACAGATTCGGTAAGGAGGGGCGTGGTTTTATACTATCATGGTAATAAAAGAAATATTGAACGATATGCAAAATTTGTAAATGCTTTTACCAAAAACGGTTACGAAGTTTGGATGGAAGATTACCCCGGCTTTGGAAAAAGCACCGGCGAACGGACAGAAAAAAAATTATACCGTCAGGCACTTGAAATTGAAAAAATGGCAAAAGGTAAATATGGTAAAGACAGCATTATTTTATATGGCAAATCATTAGGAACCGGCATTGCAGCTTATGTAGCCTCGCAAACCAACTGTAAGCGGTTGATCTTAGAAACGCCGTATTACAGCATTCCTGATTTGTATGATTGCTATGCCCCCATTTATCCCACACAAAGAATGTCTACCTATAAAATACCAGTAAATGAATATTTGCAGGAAGTGAATTACCCCATTACTATTTTTCATGGTACCAGCGATGGCGTAATACCTTACCGCTGTGCAGCAAAATTAAAAACTGTTTTAAAACCTACTGATGAGTTTATTACGATTGAAAATGGGACGCATCATAATTTGGCTGGGTTTGAGGTATATAAAACTAAACTGGATAGCTTATTAAAGCTCTGATAACTGAACTGTTTTCTTTGAAACATTTAATGAATATCTGCATCCCACTTTTAATGCATAATTTTCTTTTCCATGACTAACCGGAAAATTAAAACAAACCGGGTAGTTATAAGGTACTACTATTTCTTTAATTACTTCCTGCACAGTTTTTCCAAATGGCCGGTCAGTATCTTTCATATCGGTAAAGCCGCCAATAATTAATGCGGCAAGCTTATTTAATTTGCCGCTGCGTTTTAGTTGGTACAGCATCCTATCGATATTGTAAATCTGCTCCCCAATATCTTCTATAAATAAAATTTTATTTTTTGTATTGATGTCGGATGCAGTTCCCGTTAAATGCGCCAGTAAAGAAAGATTACCACCAACCAGTTCGCCTGTTGCTGTTCCTGTTTTATTAAATGCATGTGCAGCAGAGGAATACTTTGCTTTTTTACCGGCCAATGCTTTTTGTAAAGATTGTACAAACTCATTTTTAAAACCGCCGTCATTAAAAGCAGCGGCCATTGGTGCATGTAAGGTGGCTATTTTTAAGTTGGTATAAATATGGCTGTGTAAAACAGTAATATCACTAAAGCCAATGATCCATTTAGGATTCTTTTTAAATTTTGTAAAATCAAGCTGGTCAATTATTCGCCCCAGGCCATAGCCGCCCCTACCGCAAAGTATAGCTTTAATAGTTGCATCATCAAGCATCGCCTGTAATTCATTCCTTCTTTCTTCATCGGTACCACTAAAATAATTATTAGAATTACTACCTAAAGTTTTGCCCGGCATTACGTGGTAGCCCCAGCTTTGTAAAGTAGCAATGCAGGTTTGTGCTTTTTCTGCCAGCATAAAACCAGCAGGGCAGGTAATAGCTATACTATCACCTTTTTTTAAGTAGGGGGGAATCTTTATCATTTTATTTCAGTTAGTTTACATTCATTGGTTTGGATGGTCAATTTATGTTTTACTCCGCACTTCAACGCAAAATTATTTTTTTGATGCCCCACCGGAAAATCGAAGCATACGGGATATGTATACTCTTTTACTTTTTCTAAAACAATATCAAAAATATTTTTTCCAAATTCATCAGCAGGGTCTTCGGCCGGCTTCGCTTTAAAGCCACCAATAATTAATGCTTTAAGTTTATTTAATTTACCCGTGCGTTTCAGGTTCCAGAACATGCGGTCGATGCTGTACATATATTCGCCGGTATCTTCCACAAATAAAATTTTTCCGGCAGTATTGATATCACTTTTACTGCCTGCTAATGTTTCCAATGTTTTTAAATTTCCGCCAATTAAAATGCCTTCGGCAATACCGGTTTTATTTTTTTCATCAGGCGTAAAAGCATAAACCATTTTTTCTCCGGTTAAACACTTTTGAATTGATTCAATTGTTTCCATTTGCACAGGCTCTGCCTTATCCCACTCTTTAGGAAAACTGTTACACATTTTAGAATGAATGGAAGCGATGCCAAAATTTTTATTCAAATGAGAATGCATTACCGTAATATCACTAAACCCAATGATCCATTTTGGATGGGTAATAAATTTTTTAAAATCGAGTTGATCAATTATACACACTACTCCGTAGCCACCTCTTGCACACATTATGGCTTTAATAGTTTTATCATCCAGCATTTGCTGTAAGTCCTGTAATCGTTCTTCATCGGTGCCGCCAAACGTAAAATCTTTTTTACCCACTGTGCTGCCAATTTTTATTTCAAAGCCCCATTCTTTCATTTTGATAACAGCTGGTTGAATATCTGCTGCAGTAATAAAACCTGCAGGGCAGGTAATGCCAATGGTATCTCCTTTTTTTAAATAGGGAGGAATTTTTATTCCTAAATCGGGCTCCTCAAAACTGGTATTACCAGTAAATGCAGAAAGAGTGGCACCTATTGGAACTATTGCAGAAAGAAATTTTTTTCTATTCATTTTCTAAAGTTATTTGAAAAGATTCAATTATTAGCGTGATACAATAATGCTTTTTTAAGCTTTGTTGTTTTCCTTCAACATTTCATTATAAGGTAAGAAAGAGTTAGTTTAATTTTTTGTCGTTTATATGCTAAAATAGTAATTCTAATTTTATACATTGTGTTAACTAATTCATCCTAAACTAAACTACTTTTTATGAGTACTTCACTTTTTCTTGCCGATCTGCATAAAGTTGGATTAAAGGACATAGAAACCGTTGGTGGCAAAAATGCTTCCTTAGGCGAAATGCTGCAAAACCTTACTCAGCTTGGTATCCAGATTCCCGGTGGTTTTGTTATTACCGTTGCAGCTTACCGTGAGTTTATCCGTTATAATAATCTGGATGAATCTATCCGTAATATTATTAACCAAATAAAATTAGACGACATTGAATCTTTGCGCCGTGGCGGCTTACAGGCCAGGCAATTATTAAAGAATGCAAAATTCCCCAGGGAACTTAGCGATGCCATCATTGAAAAATATTATGAACTCAGCAAAATTTATGATCAGGATATGACGGATGTGGCGGTTCGTTCATCTGCTACCGCAGAAGATTTACCAGATGCTTCTTTTGCGGGCCAGCAGGAAACTTATCTTAATGTTCGTGGTCCGGCACCTTTAATGAATGCAGTACGAAATTGTTTTGCCTCCATCTTTACTGACCGTGCCATTAGTTACCGCCAGAGTTTTGGCTACGATCATTTTAGTATTGGCCTTTCTGTTTGCATACAAAAAATGGTGCGTAGCGATTTGGGTGCATCAGGAGTAGCATTTTCTTTAGATACTGAAAGTGGTTTTAAAGATGTGGTGGTTATTAATGCATCCTATGGTTTGGGAGAAATGATTGTGCAGGGTTCGGTATCGCCTGACGAATACATTGTGTTTAAACCAACATTGCAAAAAGGGTTCAACAGTATCATTGAAAAAAAATTGGGTAAAAAAGATAAGATGATGGTGTATGGCGATAACCCTGACGAAAGAGTTCAAATAATACATGTAGAAAAACAATTGCAGCAACGGTATTGTTTAAAAGATGAGCGTATTATACAACTATCGCAATGGGTTACAAAAATTGAAGAATACTATTCAACATTAAAAGGCCATTGGTGCCCGATGGATGTGGAGTGGGCTGTTGACGGATTAAGTAAACAATTATTTATTGTACAGGCCAGGCCCGAAACCATTCACTCCCGTAAAGATTTTAGTAAAATTACAGAGTACGTGATGGATATAAATGTGCCCCGTAAAACTTTGTTTAAAGGAATTGCAGTGGGTGATAAAATTGGCAGTGGTAAAGTAGCCGTTTTATTTTCATTGGATAAACGTGTTACAGAAGGGCATGAATTTCAGGCGGGGGATGTTTTAGTAACGGATATGACAGACCCCGACTGGGAACCGATAATGAAAAAGGCTTCGGCAATTATTACCAATAAAGGTGGCCGAACATGCCATGCTGCAATTGTTGCAAGAGAATTAGGTATACCGGCAATTGTGGGTTCAGTTGTGGCAACGGATATTTTAAGCGATGGCCAGTTAGTCACAGCTTCCTGCTGCGAGGGTGATGAAGGAATGGTGTATGAAGGTAATGTGCCGTTTATTAAACTGGAAACTGATTTAAATGATTTACCCAAAGTGAAAACGCCTATAATGCTTAATGTTGCTTCTCCCAACCTTGCATTCAAATTTTCTCATTTGCCCAATGCCGGTGTGGGTTTGGCAAGAGAAGAATTTATCATTAATAATTATATCCAGGTTCATCCTATGGCGTTGCTGAAACACAGGGAACTGAATGATGAAGAACTTAGTACAACCATTAAAAAAATGACACAGGGATTTGAAAATGAAGAAGATTTTTTTATTAAACGATTAAGTTATGGCATTGCAAAAATTGCTGCAGCATTTTATCCCAATAAAGTAATTGTAAGATTCAGTGATTTTAAAAGCAATGAATATTATAATTTATTGGGTGGTAAACATTTTGAACCCAAGGAAGAAAACCCCATGATTGGATGGCGAGGTGCAAGCCGGTATTATGCCGATAAATATAAAGAAGCTTTTGGGCTGGAATGTAAAGCAATTATAAAAGTAAGGGAAGAATTAGGTTTGAAAAATGTGGTGGTGATGGTGCCTTTTTGCAGAACAGTGGAGGAGTTATTGAAAGTGCAGGATACTATGAAAGAATACGGGTTAGAAAGAGGAAAGGAAGAACTGGAATTATTTTTAATGGCAGAAATACCCTCCAATATTTTAATGGCAGAACAATTTGCACAGCATATTGATGGTTTTTCAATTGGCTCCAACGATTTAACACAGCTCACACTGGGCCTCGACAGGGATTCATCTTTGGTAGCACATTTATATGATGAACGTAACCCGGCTGTAAAAGAATTACTGCGTATGCTGATAACTACAGCCAAAAGGATGAAAGTAAAAGTGGGTATTTGTGGCCAGGGGCCTTCCGATTTTCCGGACTTTGCACAGTTTTTAGTTGAGTTGGGGATTGACAGTATTTCTGTTACACCCGATTCGATAGTTAAAACTTACAAAGCAATTGCTGAGGTGGAAAAGACGATGCAAAAATAGCCGCTGTATTTTTTATTGCTAAAATTTATAAGCCATCATATTGTGATGGCTTATTTACAATTCAAACCCCATTCCTCCCTTTAATGCTTTTTGATATTTACGCAGGTCAAATTTATACAGATAAGGTGCTTTATGTGCCACACCTTTTTTTGTTTCATCAAGCCGCTTTAAAATTCCTGTACTTACAATTTTACGTTTAAAATTTCTGCGGTCTAATGTTCTGTCTAAAATGGTTTCGTATAATTTCTGCAATTCTGGCATCGTAAATTTTTCAGGTAGTAAATTATATCCAACAGGATGGTAATTGAGTTGCATCCTCAAATTCTCCAGGGCTTTCTCTAAGATAGTATTATGGTCCAGAATCATTTCTGGTATATCATGAATGTTAAACCATTCACATGCTGTAGAAAAAATATCCGTAACCGGCTGCACTTTTGTAAAATCCAACAAGGCGGAATAACCCACCGAAATAAAGCGGTCAAACATCCAGCTTTCATCCAGCTCAACACCAACATTTTTTAAAAACTGCTTGTTTATTTTTTTGGTAGAGCGGTCGGGCTGGCTAAAAACATGAAACAGCTGCATATAAATATCATCAACGCCAGTACGTTCCTGTAAAATCCTTTTGGCCGCATCGTCCATGTGTTCATCTTTTAAAATAAAACCACCGGGCAAGGCCCATAAGCTGGCATACTTGGCATGCAGAAGAAGCACTTTAAGTTCGGCTTCATGAAAACCAAAAATGATACAGTCGACGGAGATGCTACGAAGGAATTTTTCATGTCCCTTACTGAAGTGTTCCCTTATTTTTTTTTCTAAACTCATATGTAAAAGTATATTTCTGCGGGCACAACAAAAGTAAATTTTTGAAAGTCAGGGAAAATATTTATCATTGTGTCATAATAACGCAATGTAAATCTAAATTTGCTCAATATGAAAAAAATAATTGCCTGCTTTCTTACAGTACTTATCAGCTATTCTATTCAAGCTCAGCTATCAAATGCTGCAAAAGCAAAAGCGCTTGTTTCCAAAATGTCTTTACAGGAAAAAGTAAACCTGGTGGTGGGTATGGGCATGAATATACCAGGTGTAAATCAGGGTAATGGCACTGGTATTGGCCAGATAGAAGATAAAGTGTCCGGTGCAGCAGGAACCACTTTTGCTATTCCGCATTTAGGGATTCCTGCAACAGTAGTTGCAGATGGGCCTGCGGGTTTACGTATCAATCCTACTCGTAAAAATGAAACAAAAACCTATTTTGCAACAGCATGGCCAGTTGCAACTTTATTGGCCAGTACTTGGAATACTAAATTGGTGGAGCAGGTAGGTAAGGCAATGGGTAATGAAGTAAAAGAATATGGTGTAGATGTGATTTTGGGACCGGGTTTAAATATTCATCGGAATCCATTGGGGGGTAGAAATTTTGAATATTATTCAGAAGATCCGTTAATTTCCGGTAAGATGGCTGCAGCAATGGTAAATGGCATTCAAAGCAATGGAGTAGGAACTTCTATAAAACACTTTGCTCTAAACAATCAGGAAAAAAACAGGAATACCGTTGATGTGATTGTAAGTGAAAGAGCCATGAGAGAAATTTATTTAAGAGGTTTTGAAATTGCGGTTAAAGAATCTGCCCCATGGACGGTAATGAGTTCTTACAATAAATTAAATGGTACTTATACTTCGGAAGAATATGATTTGCTTACCACTATTTTAAGAAAAGAATGGGGTTATAAAGGAATGGTGATTACGGATTGGTTTGGTGGAAAAGATGCAGTGGCACAAATGAAAGCGGGTAATGATTTATTAATGCCTGGAACAGCAGAGCAAAAAAAAACTATTACCGATGCAGTTACTAACCATACATTGGATTTAAAAGTTGTTAATGAAAATGCAGAACGAATTGTAAATTATATTTTAACTACACCTGCATACAAAAAATATGCTTTCAGTAACAAACCGGATTTAAAAGCACACGCCGCAATTGCCCGTAGTGCAGCAGCAGATGGCATGGTACTTTTAAAAAATAAGGATAACACATTACCTGTGATATCAACAAAAAAAATTGCCGCTTTTGGTATTACTTCTTACGATTTTATTAGTGGTGGTACAGGCAGTGGCGATGTAAATGAAGAATACACAGTTTCTTTAGTGCAGGGTTTGTTAAACGCAGGGTATAAACTGGACGAAGACTTAACCAGCACTTATCAGGCTTATGTAACAGCTGAAAAAGCAAAGCAGCCAAAAAAGAATTTTTTTGAGGAATTTTTTAATCCAACACCACGTATTCAGGAAATGAGTATTGAAAATAATTTATTCAATGCTAAAGCGGCCTCTGCTGATATAGCCTTAATTACTATTGGAAGAAACGCAGGTGAAGGATCGGACAGAAAAATTGAAAATGATTTTAATTTAAAACAATCAGAAATTAATTTGATAATTAATGTAAGCCAGGCCTTTCATGCTAACAATAAAAAAGTAGTGGTAATAATAAACGCAGGTGGTGTAATTGAAACGGCTAGCTGGAGAGATAAAGTGGATGCAGTATTAATGACATGGCAACCCGGATTGGAAGCTGGTAATGCAGTGGCAGATATTTTAAGTGGTACAATAAATCCCAGTGGTAAGCTGGCCACAACTTTTCCTGTAAAATACGAAGACGAAATTACCGGCAAAAATTTCCCCGGTAAAGAATTTGCCGATCGTGCAGAAAAGGGAATGTTTGGTATGCCACAAATTCCGGCAGAAGTAATTTATGAAGAAGGCATTTTTGTTGGCTATCGTTACTATAATACTTTTAATGTAAAACCTGCTTACGAATTCGGTTACGGCTTAAGCTATACTAATTTTGAATACAGCAATTTTAAATTAAACACTACTACTTTTAAAGGAAAAATCATTATAACTGTGGATGTGAAAAATACCGGTACTGTTGCTGGTAAAGAAGTTGCTCAGCTTTACATTACTGCTCCATCATCTAAATTACAAAAGCCAGCAATTGAATTGAAAGCATTTGATAAAACCAATTTGTTGAAACCAGGACAAAAGCAAACATTGCAGTTTAAAATAGCAGCAAAGGATATAGCTTCTTTTGATAGCGGATCATCAAGCTGGATAGCATCAGCTGGAATCTATACTGTAAAAGTGGGATCTTCTTCGGAAAATATTTTGCAGAAAACATCCTTTACTGTTTCAAAAGAAATTATAGTGGAAAAATGTAATAAAGTATTGTTGCCCCAGGTACACATAGAGGAGTTACAAAAGAAAAATAACTAACATTAATATTTTATGGTGCATGCAGTATATCAAACCCTTGCTTTTGCAAGGGTTTTTTGTTTGTTTGGCTTTTGTAGTTGGTTTAGGTAAATTTGCACCGCAATGAACAATCCAAAAAGATATTTAATTACGGCAGCACTCCCTTATGCCAACGGACTAAAGCATGTGGGCCATTTAGCAGGATGTTATTTACCGGCCGATACATATGTACGTTACCTGAAAGCACAAAAAAGAGAGGTGGTTTTTGTTTGCGGTAGTGATGAGCATGGTACTGCCATTCCCATTCAGGCAACAAAAGAAGGTACTACACCGCAGGCCATAATTGATAAATATCATGCTGTCATAAAGCAAAACTTTGATGATTTAAGTATTGCATTTGATATTTATCATCGTACATCTGCTCCGCTGCATCATGAAACTGCACAGGAATTTTTTACTTACCTCAATGACAGGGGAGACCTTGAAATAAAAGACAGTGAGCAATATTATGATGAAGCCACAAAAACATTTTTAGCGGATCGTTATATAAAAGGCACTTGCCCCAATTGCGGATACGATAATGCCTTTGGAGATCAGTGCGAAAGATGCGGTACTTCATTAAGTCCGGATGAATTGATAAATCCTGTAAGCACAATAAGTGGGAACGTACCAATTAAAAAAGCTACGAAGCATTGGTATCTGCCATTAAACAAACATGAAGCCTGGTTAAGAGAATGGATTTTAAAAGAACACGCTACCGACTGGAGATCAACTGTAGTTGGGCAGTGCAAAAGCTGGATTGAAGGTGGATTGCAACCAAGGGCCGTAACCAGGGATTTGGATTGGGGAATAAAAGTGCCCTTGCCTGATGCAGCAGGTAAGATGTTATACGTTTGGTTTGATGCACCTATTGGTTACATAAGTGCCACCAAACAATGGGCATTAGATAATAATAAAGATTGGAAACCCTATTGGTATAATGACGATACACAGTTGGTTCATTTTATTGGAAAGGATAATATAGTTTTTCATTGTATTATTTTTCCGGTGATGTTGAGATTGCATGGCAATATTGTACCCACAAATGTACCCAGCAATGAGTTTTTAAATTTGGAAGGTGATAAAATGAGTACCAGCCGTAACTGGAAACTGGAAATGCAGGATTACATTGATGACTTTGTAAATAAAGAAAATGGCGGCCCTCAATGTGTGGATATGCTACGTTATTATTTAACACAAATTGCTCCTGAAACTAAAGACAGTGAATTTACCTGGAAGGGGTTTCAAGATGCAGTAAACAGTGAATTGGTAAGTATCTTTGGAAATTTTGTAAACAGAACCTGGGTACTAATGCATAAACTGTGTGCTGGTAAAGTGCCTAAACTGCACAAAGATTTTTTGGATGATAATGATAAACTGGTTATAACAGAAATTAAAAATTCAAAATTAAAAATTCAAAATTTACTGGAAGAATATAAGTTCAGGGATGCTTTGTTTGAAGTGATTGATTTAAGCCGTAAAGGAAATCAATACATGCAGAAAAAAGAACCATGGATCGTTGCAAAAACACTTGAGGCAAATCCGGGCAATCAAAAATTAATTGATAATGCATTGCATCTTTGTTTGCAATTAACAGCTAATCTTGCTGTGTTGATCAACCCGTTTTTACCCAATACTGCTAACAAATTATGTTACATGATGAAGGTGGTGGATAAAATGCTGGACTGGGAAAATGCAGGAAAGATAAAATTACTGAGTGTGGGATACAGTTTAAGAGAACCCGAATTGTTATTCAGAAAAATTGAAGACGAGGAAATAACTATACAGGTAGAAAAATTAAAAGCCAATTCAAAACCCCAAATTGAAAAAACAAATAAAGTGGAAGAAAAAAAAGCTGAGGCCGCCAATGTAAAATCCGAAATTGTATTTGATGATTTTGCAAAAATTGATTTAAAGATCGGAACAATACTTTCTGCAGAAAAAGTAGAAAAAGCAGATAAATTATTAAAGCTGGAAGTAGACCTGGGTTTTGAAAAAAGAACCATCGTATCAGGTATTGCTTTGCATTTTAAGCCCGAAGAAATTGTGGGTAAGCAGGTAACTGTCGTAACTAATCTTGCTCCGCGTAAAATGAGAGGCATAGAGAGTAACGGCATGATCTTAATGGCAGAAGATAACGAAGGCAAATTGTATTTTGTAAAACCCGAGACTGTAATTAATGCCGGCGCAGGGGTTAGCTAAATGAATTATACAACATAGGGCATGCTGATATTTAATGTACAGCCTTTGTCGGGAAAAGTAATGATCTCTACTTTGCCATTATATGCATCTATCCGGTTAAAGATGTTGATAAACCCAATGCCATTCACTTTTTGTTTTTCTTTATCAAAGCCAATACCATTATCACTAACGATAAGGCAGCTTTGATTATTTTTTTCGGTTAATTTAATACTTACAGAAGAAGCCCTCGCATATTTAATAATATTCAGGCTCTGTTCCTGTATAATTCTGAATATTATCAATTGTTGTTCCTGGGTTAATTTGTCCACCACCGGTTGCTGAATAAATGTAGTTACAGTTATATCATTAAACTGTTTCATGTTTCTGCATATATCCATTATACTTTGTTCCAGCCCCACCGTTTTTACAATGTTGGAATTAAGTTTTTTAGAAAGGCTTCTTATTTCTTCCACTGCCTGCAATAAATAATCTGAAGCCTTGTCAATTAAATCATTTGCCGATTTATTATTTTTTGCAGCGCTGATGTGGAGCTTAGCACTCATTAATAATTGGTTTACATTATCATGCAGCTCTGCACTTATCATACCCCGTTCTTTTTCCTGGGCATCAATACCGGCTTGGTTTATAACTCTTTGTTTTTGTACCTGCTCATTCAGTAATTGTATTTCCAGCATTTTATGTTCTGTAATATCCTGGATTGAACCAATAATACGAACCGGTTTTTTATTTTCATAAATTACAAAACCCTTGTCTAAAATATAATGATAAGAACCATCAGCATATTGAAAACGGTATTCATCCTGCCAGTTGGTTTTACGGGCTTTCAAGGCATTTTCCATATTCCTGTTTACCCTTTCTTTATCTTCGGGATGAATTTTTTCTACCCACCATACCAAACTTTCTTTCACTTCTTTTTTAGCATACCCGGAAATTTTATAGAAGGCATCGCTGCGGTAAATTTCATTGGTCTTTAAATCAAAATCCCAAATTGATTCGGAAGTGGCATTAATAACATATTTATATCGGTCATGCATTTTTTCTACATGCTTTCGGGCAGTAATATCCACAGACTGCCCACCTATAAAGTATTTATCATTAGAGGTTTTGAAAATAAATGTGTTGGATGCAAAATGAACAATAGTATTGTCAGCTTTTGTAATGCTGTATTCGGTAACTGCAGGTTTTTTCAACCTCAGTAATTCTTTATTTTGTGAAATTAATTTTTTGGCCAGTTTTTCGGGAAAAACATCTGTTAAATGTTTACCGGTAGGATCACCTTTATAATTTGCAGTTTCAGCATAGGCTTTGTTGGCAAAAATGATAATGTTATTCTCATCATATATCCAGCATCCGGTTTGGCTATTGGCCATAAACATGGCAAACAGGCTTTCATTTTCTCTGGGCAATAACAGCGGGAGTGAACTGGTATCTCCGGCTTTATAACTTACTGATAAATAAATCTCTTTATTCTCTTTCTTTATAGTGGCTTTTCGGCTCATGGTATTGGATTAAAAACTGAAATTACGCCTGTTAATTTTAATAACTGGCCATTTCTTATATTTATTAATAACGAAAGTGGGAGTCCGCAAGACTTTCCAAAACAAAAAACGTATTTTTTCAAATTTTAGTATAGAATTATACGGTCATTTCAGTTTTTCCCCTCATAAAACTTAACTTCGAATATAATTAGTTGTTTAGCTAACTAATTTGACTAAAGAAGATTAATTTTGCGAACTCAATATTATATTTATGCAAAGGATTATAAAAAAAGTAGCAGTATTAGGTAGCGGTGTTATGGGTAGCCGTATTGCCTGCCATTTTGCAGGGGTTGGTTTACAGGTTTTATTACTGGATATTCAACCAAAAGATTTACCTACAGAAGCCAAACCTGCAGAAAAAAATAAAATAGTTAATGATGCTTTAACGGCCGCAATTAAAAGCAATCCGTCTCCACTTTATACAAAAGATGCTATAAAAAGAATAAAGACCGGAAACTTCACGGATAATATGAAAGATATTGATGGTTGCGATTGGGTGATTGAAGTGGTAGTAGAAAGATTAGATATTAAACTATCAGTTTTTACTGAGGTAGAGAAGTACCGCAAGCCAGGTACTTTAATTACCTCCAATACATCCGGCATTCCTATTCACATGATGGCCGAAGGCAGAAGCGATGATTTTAAAAAACATTTTTGTGGTACCCACTTTTTTAATCCGCCAAGATATTTGCGGCTCCTGGAAATAATTCCAACAGCACATACTGACCAAACTGTGGTTGATTTTTTAATGCATTATGGTGATTTGGTTTTGGGTAAAACAACCGTGTTGTGTAAAGACACCCCTGCATTTATTGCCAACCGGGTGGGTGTTTTTGGGATGATGGCAATAATGAATGCCATGGAAAAACTGCAGTTAAATGTAGATGAAATTGATGCATTAACCGGGCCAGTGGTTGGCCGCCCCAAATCGGCAACTTTTAGAACCGCAGATGTGGTGGGTATTGATACTTTAGTAAAAGTAGCAAAGGGAGTAGCAGATAATTGCCCCAACGATGAAGCCAAAGAAGTATTTATTATTCCGGCATGGTTAAATAAAATGGTGGAAAATAACTGGCTGGGTGATAAAACAGGGCAGGGATTTTTTAAGAAAACAAAAAGTGATGGCGGGGAGAAAGAAATACTAACCCTGAATTTACAAACACTGGAGTATGCAGCAAGGCAAAAACCAAAATTTGCAACATTAGAAACTGCTAAACCAATTGAAGATTTAAAATCGAGAATAAAAATTTTATGTGCAGGCACAGATAAAGCAGGTGAATTTTACCGCCAGTTTCATTACAGTTTGTTTTCTTACATCAGCCACCGCATACCGGAAATAAGTGATGAATTATACAGAGTTGATGATGGTATGATGGCAGGCTTTGGCTGGGAGATTGGCGCTTTTGAAAGTTGGGATGTTTTAGGTATTGCAAAAACTACCGAAGCAATGAAAGCTGCCGGATACAAAGTAGCAGTATGGGTAGATGAAATGATTGCTGCAGGTAATAAATCATTTTATAAAGTAGAAAATGGAAAACGTTTGTGTTATGATGTAGCTACAAAAAGCTATAAAGCATTACCAGGCGGAGAAGCATTTATTGTACTGAAGAATTTTGAGAATGAAACGGTTTGGAAAAACAGTGCCTGCCGCACATATCATTTAGGTGATGATGTTTTAGGATTGGAATGGTATACCAAAATGGGTAGTATTGGCGGCGAGGTATTGGAGGGTATTCAAAAATCTATTGCTCTTGCCGAAGAAAAATATAAAGGATTGGTGATTGCAAATGAGGGTACTAATTTTAGTGCTGGTGCAAATGTGGGCATGATTTTTATGCTTGCTATTGAGCAGGATTATGATGAAATTGATATGGCAATCCGACAATTTCAGCAAACTATTATGAGGGTTCGTTACTCCGGAATTCCGGTGGTAGTGGCACCGCATGGCCTTGCTTTAGGCGGTGCCTGCGAAATGAGTTTGCACGCCGATAAAGTGATTGCTGCCGCAGAAACTTACACCGGTTTGGTAGAAGTGGGTATTGGTGTAATTCCCGGCGGTGGCGGCACAAAAGAATTTGTATTACGTGCCGCGGATGAAATGCATGATGGCGAAGTAGATACATTAACATTACAAAATCGTTTCTTAACTATTGCTACTGCAAAAGTAGCCACCAGTGCACAGGAGGCATACGACTTAGGTATTTACAGAAAAGGAAGGGATATGGTAAGTATTAATTTAGGCCGCAGGATTGCAGAAGGCAAACAGGCTGTTATTGATTTGTATAACGATGGGTATGTAATGCCGGTACAGCGAAACGATATTAAAGTTTTAGGCCGTAGTGCCTTAGGTGCAATGCTGGCTGGTATTAATGGAATGCGTTTGGGAAATTATGCAACAGAGCATGATGCAACAGTTGCCAAAAAATTAGCTTATGTAATGTGTGGTGGCGATTTAAGTGAACCGCAATTGGTAAGCGAACAATATTTATTAGATTTAGAAAGAGAAGCATTTTTAAGTTTAACAGGTGAGAAAAAAACGTTGGAAAGAATACAGAGTATTTTAAAAAGTGGTAAGCCTTTGAGGAATTAGTACACTTTTCATTTTTCTGAAAACGTATAATTTTTTTATTATCTTACATCAAAATATTTTTATGAGTACGCTTTTGGTTACTTTAAAAAACAAAACAGATATTAAACTGGCTAATTCTGTTTTAAAAAAAATGGGTTTTTCTGTAAAGCTTCTTTCCGAAGACAATAAAGAAGATGCCGGGATGCTTTATTACATGAATAAAGCAGATAGGTCTAAAAAAGTTTCAAGAGAAACGGTATTGCAAAAATTAATGAAATGAAAGTAGTCTTTCTTTCCAGTTTTGAAAAAGATATAGAAAAGCTTACAGAAAAAGCGATAAAGCAAAAAGTTATTAATTTAATAATTCAGATAGAAAGTGCAGCAAGTTTAAAAGATATAACAGCACTTAAAAAAATGAAAGGGGCTACAAATGCTTATCGGATAAAGATTAATGATTACCGACTTGGTTTTTTTTTCGAGAATAAAGTTATTGAACTGGCAAGGTTAAAACACAGAAAAGATATTTATAAATTTTTTCCTTAACCGTTAAGTTTTTCTTAACGGTTTTTTAATTCGATAATATGGGAGAGGCACAACTACAACCACAAAAAAATCAACTCATCATTCATGCAGTAATATTTATTTATGGCGATGCAGCCAATGATGATATTGCGAAGTTTATTGCAGGTGACATTGCACATTTTTGGAATGATGCCAATGGAAGGGTGCTTATAAAAAACCAGTTAGTAGCAGTAAAATTTAATATGGAAGGTATTTGGAGTAAATCATTAACCCCCGAAATGGTTTATGAAAATACCCATCCCCGCAATAATTATTACAGGATAGAAGAATATGCCTCAGGTAATATTTCTTTTGTAGATGGTTTAAACAGTAATACCGGTTATTTTAAATTGGACAACCTGCTGAACAAATCCACCACAGCTGCACACGAATTTGGCCATAGCATCGGCCTTGATCATCCTGACGAATTAGACATACGTGGCAAAGGCACCCCGGGTATAATGTATCCCAGAGGAACAATTGTAGATAATATTTACCAATACGATGCTAATGCTGAACCACTGGCCCCTGGTGGAACGATGAGTCCTTTTACAAGAAGAGTTTTACAAAACGATATTGATAATTTGCAGTTGCAAAAATTAGATTTTAATCAAAATGATTTTGCAACGGTAGGAGGCTTTTCTTCTCTGTGGCATCAAAAGCATTTACCCTAAGTTTGCCTTTCATAATATTTCAATCTGTAAAGGATTATAAAATCCCTTATCTTCAAATTTAAATAATAAATTTTGCCATGGCTGTTCTAACAGTTGAAAATCTTTCTAAAAATTACAAATCAGTAAAAGCATTACAGGGGGTTAGCTTTTCGGTGCCGGAGAAAACAGTATTTGGAATTTTAGGCCCAAACGGAAGCGGTAAAACAACTTTACTGGGTATTGTAATGGATGTTTTAAAAGCAAGTGGCGGTTCTTATTCCTGGAATGGTGAACAAAGTAATGCAGATGTTAGAAAAAAAATAGGAACACTTTTAGAAACCCCCAATTTTTATCATTACCTGAGTGCAGAAGATAACTTAAGAATTGCAGCAAAAATTAAAGGAAGGGG
>JAYSTT010000443.1:0-2831 GCA_043719495.1 Ferruginibacter sp.
AAGCGAAAATTGCAGAAAGTGTTGCAAAGGCAGATATTATAATTACTACTGCACAAGTACCCGGCAAAAAAGCGCCTGTGTTAATTACAACGGCAATGATGGAAGCCATGAAAAACGGTTCAGTAATAATTGATTTGGCAGCAGCTACTGGCGGCAATACCGAGTTGACTAAAACCGACGAAACTGTAATTCATAATGGCGTAAGCATTGTGGGTAATTCTTATTTGGCGGCAACAATGCCCAGCGATGCCAGTAAGTTATACGGTAAAAACGTGTTGAATTTTTTGCAACTCATCATTAATAAAGAAGGTAACCTGAATTTGAATTTTGAAGATGATTTGGTTAAAGGAACTTGTGTAGTGCATGGCGGAGTGGTTACCAATGAAAGAGTAAATGCGATTATTAATAATGGATAATTGAATAGTAACACTGCCCTAATTAACCAATAAACTAAAAAAAATGGAAAATTGTTTGCAATGGATTTCAGAAAACCAACAGATCATCTACATCGTTATCCTGATGATATTTGTAGGTATTGAAGTAATTGGACGGGTGCCTAGTGTTTTGCATACACCCTTAATGAGCGGAGCAAATGCCATTCATGGTGTGGTGATCATCGGCGCTATTATAGTAATGGGCAAAGCAGAAACTGATAATTATCTGGCATTGGCATTAGGCTTTTTCGCAGTAATATTAGGAACATTAAATGTGGTGGGTGGTTTTGTAGTAACGGACAGGATGCTGGAAATGTTTAAGAAAAAGAAATAGCTAAATCAAAATTAAAAAGTGTAAAGGCATTTTTTGATTTTTTACTTTTTAATTAATAAAATGGAACTCAACCTACTCACTCTGTGTTACCTCATTGCTTCGGTAACATTTATTCTCGGGCTAAAAATGTTATCCAATCCTCTTGCTGCACGTAAAGGAAATTTAGTAGCAGCATTTGGTATGACCGTCGCAATTTTTGCCACTATATTTTTGTATGAAGACAATGGAGAAAAATTACACAACTATGCATGGATATTTGGCGGCTTGTTGATTGGTACGGTTGCAGGCACGCTCTCTGCAAAAAAAGTAAAGATGACGGCTATGCCCGAAATGGTGAGTTTGTTTAATGGAATGGGTGGTGCATGTGCGGCATTAATTTCTGCAGCGGAATTTTATCATATTTATAAATTGCATGAGGCTTCACCTGAAACAGCTTTTGCTGAATTGGCAACTGTAGGCCATTATATAACTATTGTAGCTGGTGCAATCATTGGCACTATTTCTTATACAGGCAGTATTATTGCATGGGGTAAATTAAATGGCAGGGTAAAGGATTTTTCTTTTAAAGGGCAACACATCGTAAATATGATTGTATTGGCATTGGTTATTGGAGCTTCGGTATGGGCTTACCAATCCAACCTCGGCGATATTTATATTCCTTTTTTGCTTATTGGCTTTTTTGCTTTCATTTACGGGATATTATTCGTAATGCCCATTGGCGGCGCAGATATGCCCGTTGTAATTTCACTCTTAAATTCATTCACCGGTGTAGCCGCTGCATGTGGCGGTTTTTTGTACGATAATAAAGCCATGCTTACCGGTGGTATTTTAGTAGGCGCAGCAGGTACATTACTCACTATTCTCATGTGTAAAGCCATGAATCGTTCTTTAACTAATGTGTTAATTGGTTCCTTTGGCGGAAATAAAAATACTGCAGCAGCAGGAGTAACAAAAGCTCAGGGAAATTATAAAGAAATAAGTATAGCCGATGCCGCAATGGTAATGGCTTATGCTAATAAGGTAATGATTGTTCCGGGCTATGGTTTAGCGGTAGCACAGGCACAACATATTTGCCACGAACTGGAAAAAATATTAACTGAAAAAGGTGTGGAAGTAAATTATGCCATTCATCCTGTGGCTGGTCGTATGCCCGGCCACATGAACGTATTGCTAGCCGAGGCTGATGTGAGTTATGAAAAACTGATGGAAATGGAAAACGCCAATGATGAATTTAAAACTACTGACGTAGTATTGATATTGGGTGCTAATGATGTAGTAAACCCAGCTGCAAAAAATGATCCTTCATCTCCAATATATGGAATGCCTATTTTGGAAGTGGAGCAGGCTAAAGCAGTTATCGTAAACAAGCGCAGTATGAAACCCGGTTATGCCGGTATAGAAAATGACCTGTTCTTTCAACCCAAAACAAGTATGTTATTTGGCGATGCCAAAAAAGTATTACAGGATTTGTGTGCCGAGGTAAAAACGGTTTAAGGTTTGTGGGTTGATATTTTTTTGTTCCCGGCATTTTGTACATTGGTCATCATTCTTGCGTCGCACTCTTGTACAGCAAATCATTTTTCAACTTTTACCAAAGCGATACCTTTGCGTAGGGTAATTTTAGTTTTTATACTTTATAATAATCTTACAAAAAATCTTAATTTTAAATTCATAATAAATAGGAGTAATTTCACTCAAACATATTTCAAGCACTTTGCAATTCATTAAAGATTTCTTTACAAGCCAAAATAAAAACCGGGAGTTTAAGAAACAACTGAGTAATATACTTGGATTTACCCCAGGCGATGCGGCTTTGTATAAAACTGCACTCAGCCACCGTAGTGTAAGGGAGGGGGCCGATGAAAATAATGAAAGACTGGAGTTTTTAGGCGATGCAGTTTTAAGTTCTGTTGTAGCACATTATCTTTTTAGAAAATATCCCTACAAAGGCGAAGGGTTTTTAACAGAGATGCGCAGCAAAATGGTAAACCGGCAAATACTAAATGATATTGCATTAAAAATGGGGCTTAAAAAAATTACATTTTATAATAAGTACGATAACT
>JAYSTT010000444.1:0-2831 GCA_043719495.1 Ferruginibacter sp.
ATGTAATTTTCGTTTTTTAACTTACATCAACAACCGGGCTTGACCAGCTACTAATCCCGTACTTCGCCAAGCCCCCGGACGTTGTAGGCAATCCCTTCAATTCCGCCACGGCATTCACTTCCAGAGCTAACGTGACAGCAGTACTCAATTTATCAAAACAGTCTTAAATTTATAATGCTCTTTGTAAGGCCGATTTTAGAACTGTTGCGTAATAGCACGAGTGCAATCCTGGTTGGAATGTAAAAAGCTCTTTTGTTTTGGCAAAAAAGCTTTGTGATCACTTCAGTGGTGACTCCGATTTATCGAAGATCCCGTTCAGAATATTTTCATGTCAAAGATACATTCTCAAAGAGCATTTTTATTCACTTAAAAAAATGTTTATGGAAAAAAGAAATGTAAAAATGGAAGTTATCAATCCCAATGCGGCTGGTATTGATGTGGGTAGCCGATCTCACTTTGCTGCAATCGGACAAGGCAATGATGATATCAAAGAATTTGGAGTCTACAATGAAGACCTTCAGGCCCTCTCACAATGGTTTAGAGACAATGAAATTAAAACAGTAGCCATGGAAAGCACCGGCACCTACTGGCAGCATTTGTATATCACTTTACAAGCTGCAGGGTTTCAGGTGATTTTATGTAATGGAAAATTTACAAAAAATATTAAAGGCAAAAAAACAGATGTAAAAGATGCCCAATGGATTCAAAAGCTACATACCATCGGCTTATTAACAGGAAGTTTTTTACCTGATGAAGCCACCGAACAATTAAGAACATATTGCAGACACAGAACCAATTTGTTAGAACAGGTAGCGGATACGACACGCAAAATGCAAAAATATTTACGACTACTCAACCTTAGGTTAGACGTGGTTGTAAAAGACACCTGTGGTCTTACCGGCCTTTCAATTATAAATTCAATTTGTAATGGAGAATCAAATGCTGATAAGCTCGCTTCTCTTAGAAATGGTAATTGTAAAAAATCAGAACAGGAAATCGCCAAGGCTCTTCAATCCAATGGAAGAAAAGATTACCTGTTTGCTCTAAAGCATGAATACCTTCTATATATAAACTTTCAGGACAAAATAAAAGAATGTGATGTAGAGATAGAAAAAATGTTAAATGACCAGATCAATAATGATGATGAAAAGAAACAGCACTTCATTGATAAAAAGGTTCATAAACGAATAAATAAAAATACTCCTAAAAATATAGATATCAATCTGCTCTCCTACCAATACTTTGAAGGCGTTGATTTATTAGCTATTGAAGGTGTGAGCCATGCTACTGTTCTTACCATTATGAGTGAAGTAGGCAATGGTATACAAAAATTTGGAACAGCTAAACAATTTGCCAGTTGGTTAAGGTTGGCTCCCAATAATAGAATAAGCGGTGGAAAAGTCCTGAGTAATAAAATACCTAAGGGAAGTAACAGGCTAAAAACAGCTCTACGCAATGCAGCCAATGCCATAGGCAATTTAAAAGATACAGCACTTTCAAATTTCTTTAAACGAATTGCCTTTAGAAAAGGAAGGGTATCTGCCATTTCTGCAACCGCTAGAAAACTGGCAGTTATCATATGGAATATGATCGTTAAAAAAATTCCCTACATACCTGAAACAGCATATGAATTCCTGGATCAAAAAAGAAAAAGAAAAGTAAAGGAAATGAAAATGCTTATTCATAAATTTGATATTACAATAAATGACTTGGGATTGCAATTGTAAATCAGCAACTTGTAAAACGTTAGTCAGAACCCTGTGTGAACACTCTGAAAATTATGAAACGACTAATTCAATTCGGACTTTTTGTTTTTCTGTTCAGCAGTTTGACAGGTTGTAACGGACAGACAAAAACTAATTCATCAACACAGAAACAAAGCGACAACAAAAAACTTGTTGGCGGTGGTTGTGATGGTTGCGAAATTATGTTTGTTGGTATGCCGACAAACATTTCATCTGTGGACACAAGTGTTGGGTGGACAGAAAAAGGGCAGAAACTTTTAGTAACAGGCAAAGTTTATAAAATTGACGGTAAGACACCAGTCCCAAATGTTATAATTTATTATTGGCAGACAGACAACAACGGCTACTACTCACCCAAAAACGGAATGGACGAAAAAGCAAAACGCCATGGACACATTCGGGGTTGGGTAAAGACAGATGAAGATGGGAATTACTCAATTTACACAATTAAACCTGCACCATATCCCAACGACAACATTCCTGCACACATCCATACATCAATCAAAGAACCAAACATTGACAACGAATATTACATTGACGAATTTATTTTTGACGATGATAAACTTTTGACAGGTGAAAAAAGAAAAGCTCTTGAAAATCGTGGTGGTAGTGGAGTTTTGAGAGTTTTAATTTCAGGCGATTTACAAATTGCCGAACATAATATTATTTTGGGGCTTAACATTCCAAATTACCCAGAAACAAATAAATCAGAAAAGCAATCAGGACTTGAAATTGGCGAAGACAATCCATCTTTTATACCTTACCACGCCTTTGGTCCAGACAAAGGAACGAGAACCTGCCCAGTTTGTAAATATGGACGGTTTCACGGAATAGTTTTCTTCGTTGGCAATAATCCAAATTGGGACGACATTAAAAAGTGGCTTACTTTTTTAGAGCAAGAAAGTGTAACACGAAGTAAATATTTGAAAGCATACTTTGTTTACGGAAATGAAAAAGATTACAGCAAAGACAAACGACAAAAAGAATTAGAAAATATTGGACTTGAACTCAATTTAAAAAATATTGCTTTAACATTTGTGCCTTCAATGACAGACACAGAAAGCGAAGTAAACTTAAACAAAATTA